>JAEWBM010000063.1 GCA_023391155.1 Acidobacteriota bacterium | reverse complement strand
GAACAGTTCCGGCTCGGCGGTGTCGACATTTCTTACAGCTACGCGTGAGATGCGGCGGTCGCCTTCGGCAAGGGCGTAGGCGACGCGGCTGCCATCGGGCGAGAATCTCCAATAGGAATCACTGAAGAGCGGCTGCTCTCTAGCGATCTGTCCATCGAGGTCTACGGTAACAAGCGACTCGCCTTGCTTGCCGTGCGATTTGAATATGACGTGCCGTCCGTCGGGTAGAAATCGCGGATCGACCGCGGGCCCTTCAATATTACTGATCATTACGGGGCTGCTGCCGTCTATGTTCATCCGCCAGACCTTTCGCTCGCCGGAGCGCTCAGAGGTGAAAACGATCGTCCGGCCGTCCGGCGAAACGACGGGGCCGTAGTCGGCGGTGTCATTCGGGGTTAACTGTTGGGCATCGGTGCCGTCGGCCCTGACCGACCAAATGTGGGGAAGATTGTTGTCGACGGCGTCGTAAACGATCGTATCCGGGCCCGCCCACTCGGCGTGAAGATGGGCGGCGGGCTCGGGAGTTATTTTTCGGAATGAGCGTTCGTTGCCAGGCTCTCCCACCCAGATATCTTTGGTAAATGTGCGGCGGGCGGTGACGATAGCATTATTGTCGCGGCTGATGCTGAGGCCGAAGTACGAATTCAGGTCGTTGGTGACACGGGTTTCGGTGCCGGTCAGCGGATCGACGAGGTAAAGCTGATTTAGCCGCGAGAACGGATCTTCTTGATTCACGACGAGAGCGCGGTCCTGCGAGAGCACGACGATCTCGTTGATCCGCTCGCGGCGGGGCGTCAAGACCACTCGCTCGGTGCCGCTGCTGAGCGTGAATTCGATAAGAGACCAAAGCTCGTTGCGGCCGACATTCTCGACGCGGCTGAAGTAAAGTCGTGTTCCGTCGCTAGAGAATTGGGGGTCACGCAAGATGACGTTTTCCGGGGCGGAAAAGTGGACCTGTTCATCGCTGCCGTCGGCGGAATCTGCGGTTAGGATCTGATTTTCGCTGCCGTATCGGACATAGAGAAGCCGCCGGCCGTCGGGTGACAGCGAGCCGAGATCATTTACACGGTCGACGAGTTTACGCGGCTGTCCGCCTAGGGTGGACATCCGGTAGAGAGTTCCATGCAAAGCCGACCATTCGGCAGTGATGTAGTAGACCTGGGTGCCGTCGTCGGAGATGGTGAGCCCGCCCCAAAATGCAACATTCGCCGGAGGGAGCAGCTCAAGCGCGTTGCGGTCATCGACGCGGCGCATCCACATCGAGCGCTTTTCGTCGGGGTCGATCGCGTTATAGACGATGGAATTGCCGTCAGGGGTGATGTGAGCGTAAACGACGTTGCCGGCCTGTGACCGGTTGCGGAAGGTGAGGTCGGCAAAGGTCACGGCCGGGGTCGGCTTTGAATCGAGAAAATAGTAACGGGCGCCGACGGCGGAAATAAGGACAAACACGGCGGCCGCGGCGATCCATCGCCATCTTGAATACGACGGTGAAAATTCGCGATAGAGCCGGCGAAGCGAACTGCTGCGGCCGGGGCCGCGGCTGAGGGTTGCCCACAGGTCGCTGAGTATCGCGTTGACCTCGCGCATATTCTGAAAACGACCGCGGCGAGATTTGTTGAGGCATTTTTGGATAAGAGCGGCGATGGCCGGCGGCACCTCGGGGCGGAGGTCTGTAATGGGGGGCGGCGGACTTTTCAGTAAATTGCTGACGATCTCGGCATGGCTGTCGCCGGTGAATGGGCGGCGGCCGGTGAGCGCCTCGTACATTACGACGCCCAGGCTGAAGATGTCGGAACGGCCGTCAACGTCTTTGCCTTCGGCCTGTTCCGGGGACATATAGGACGGGGTGCCGATGATCTGGCCGGGCTGGGTCAGGCCGGCATCGGAGGCATCGGGCGGTTTTTCGTTGACCTGTGCAAGGCCGAAATCGAGCACCTTTGGCACGCCGCGGTCGGTGATCATTATGTTGCCCGGCTTGACGTCGCGGTGGACGACGCCGCGTTCGTGGGCGTGGGCCAGGGCGTCGGAGACGAGCGTGAACCAATCGATGAAGGTCGCGAGATCGAGCCCGCCGTCCGGGATGAGCGAATCGAGCGTTTTACCTTCGACATATTCCATCGAGATCAGCGGGCGGCCGTTGATCTCTTCGACAGCATAGATAGTGGCGACATTCGGGTGATTGAGCCCGGCGGCGGCCTGAGCCTCATTGCGGAATCGGCGGACGAAGTTGGGATCGCGTGCGAAGACGGCGGGGAGAGTCTTTAACGCGACGTTGCGATTGAGGCTGAGATCAGTAGCCAGATAGACATCGCCCATGCCGCCGGCGCCGATGCTTTTTTGAATGCGGTAATGGCCGAGGTCGCCGCCTACAAGCGATCTGGGGGAAGCGTCGGCCCGTTCCGGGACGAGAGGTACGACGGGAACGATCGGCTTGCTTATGAAATCGCCGGCCTCTGACCCGGCCGCGAGCAGAGATTCGACCTCTCGGCGCAGTGCATCGTCTCCCGAGCAATGCTTGTCGAGAAATTCCGACTGTTCCTCGCGAGGAAGTTCCGACGCTTCGTGAAAGAGTTCGGTAACTTTTTCCCAAACTTCAGGGGTCATTCCGGATCGCGGCCGCTCAGCTCCCGGTAGAGCCATGCCCGTGCCAAATTCCAATCTCTTCTAACTGTACGCGAAGAGACCTCCAAAGTTTCCGCAACCTGCTCCTCGGTGAGTCCCGCGAAATAACGAAGTTCGACGATCTGTGCCTGCCGCGGGCTGAGCTTTGCCAGGCGGGAGAGAGCTTCGTCGAGGTCGAGGAGGTCAGATCCTTCCGCGATGGCGAACTCGGCATGGTCATCAAGAGTGACCTGAACCTGACCGCCGCCGCGTTTGAGGCTGTTCTTTTTCCGCGCAAAATCGACCAGTATGCGACGCATAAGCTGAGCGGAAATTGCGAAAAAATGATTGCGGTCCTGCCAATTTACACGATTTGAATCGACAAGCCGGAGATAGGCTTCATTGACCAGTGCGGTCGTCTGAAGTGTGTGGCCGGGATTTTGGCGGCGCATAAAGTTGCGCGCCATACGGCGAAGCTCGCTGTAGACGACCGGCATCAGCTCTTCGAGAGCCTGCTCGTTGCCGTTGCGCCAGGACAACAGCAGCTGAGTAATTTCAGGTGGCGGCCGATCGCTCATTCGCTTCTCCGTAAATTGTCGGGACGGTGAGTGAACCGATGGCGGAAGTTTATCACAGAACCATTTGTGCAATAAGGCGATGTCCGCATACGGGGTATAGCTCCGTCTTATTGTGCAGCGGACCGATCGGCGGCCCGCAAATTCATAACAAATCATAACGGAGATCATATATGCCGCATTTGGAAGAATTTTACGGAAACAGACAAGTGAACCTCGGAGCAGCTGTCGGAGCACGGGGAGTAAACAGCAAAGACGATGTCATAGCCGTTCAGGCCCTGTTGAAATATGCGATGAGCGGCCGGCCGGCGTTTAAGGGCGTCAGCTTTCCTGAGCCCACCGGCACGCTCGATCAGGCAACGGTTTCTCTGATCCGGAGGTATCAGGCATTTGCACGCAGGCGTTCGAACGGAGGCGTCTCAGTCGATGGCCGGATCGACCCTGCGAAGGGCGAGCGGGCATTCGGCAAACGGGGGATGTGGACGATCTTGATGCTCAACGGCGACGCGATGGAAACGTGGCTGCTGAAGGGCGGAAAGAATTCGAGCTATCTGCGCGATATCGGATTTCATTATCCGGCATTTCAGGCCGCGATCGGCGACGGTGTCGGGACGCTCGGGCTGGAACTTGAGGGCTCGGACGGCGGCATCGGAACACTTGGACTGGAATTGGAATAAGGCAGATCGGAGGGAATGATAATGCGAAAGGTAATTAATTCAGCACTTATAGCGATCTTGCTCGTCCCGGCAGTTTACGGCTTCACAGCGGCGGACCTTAAGAATGAGGACGGTAAGCGTTACGAGGTTAAGGTCCACGACGGCGGTACGACACGGAACACATGGATCGACGGAAGCTCGACGATCCTCAGCATCTGCAGCGGGTGTGAGATCGAGGTCGTCGGCGTTGGAAAGATCAAGGTGAGCGGTTCGGACACGGTGACGATAATGGACGGGAAGCTGGTCAAGAAGTGATCGCCGCGGGAGGTAGATGATGCTGATAAGCGAAATGATCACGGAAGAGCGAATCGATGTGAGGGCCAGCCTGCGCGACGACATTGTGCGTGTCGCGCCGGCGGACGCGGAAGCGGCAGTGGGCATCATCACCTCGGCATTTAGCCGCGATCCGGTGAACAGGTGGATCTATCCGCGGGCGGTGGATTACTTTACGAATTTTCCCGAATTTGTGTGGGCATTTTCGGGGAGGTCGTTCACCAGCGGCACGGCCTTTTGCACACCGGACGGAACCGGTGCGGCCTTGTGGCTGCCGCCGGGAGAGGAGCCGGACGAGGGGGCGATCATGAGCCATGTCGAAAGGACGACCTCGGCCGAGGTGAAAAAGGACCTGATGCCGGTGCTCGAGATGATGGGCGAGATGCATCCGCTGGAACCGCACTGGTACCTGCCGATGATCGGAGTGGATACCTATTCACAGGGCAGGGGTGCGGGATCGGCACTGATGAATCATGCGGTGTCGATGATCGACGAAGCGGGAATGCCGGCATATCTGGAATCGACGAATTCGAGAAACATTCCGCTTTATCAGCGGTTCGGGTTCACGGTGACGGGGATCATCGAGCACGGGGCGTGCCCGCCGATCTACCCGATGTATCGGGCGGCGCGCGGCAAGGGAGCTTAAGCGAGCAGGGGATGGAACTAATTAATACGGAGCACTTATAGGAGACGACAATGTTAGACGCAATTCAAACAACATCGAGGGCGGGGATACCCCGATACGATTATAAGGCGACGATCGCGGCATCGCAGCGGGTCAACTGGGCGATCGAGGACATCATCGGCGGCGACAAGAAACTGGACTTCAGCAAGCCGTTCCTGCCGGAATCGCTGGCACGGGTTTCGGGCCTCGATTTTCTGAACGATGAAGAGAAGAAGGTGCTGAACCAGATCCGCGGACACGCGTACCTGAGCATCTTCGGGCTGGTCGAGGAATTCATACTGCCGTTCGTACTGGACCATGTTCGGCCGACGCTGGACCAGGACGATTACCGGGTTCGCGCGTTTCTGCAATTCGCCGGTGAAGAGGCGAAGCACATTCAGCTTTTCAAACGCTTTAGCAGCGAGTTTCAGGAAAACTTCGGCACGGAATGCAAGGTGATCGGGCCGCCGTCCGAAGTGGCAAAGGCGGTGCTTTCGCATCAGCCGCTGGCGGTCGCCCTGGTGATACTGCACATCGAATGGATGACGCAACGCCATTACATCGACAGCATCCGCGACGATCAGCAGCTCGACGCGCAATTCAAGAGCCTGCTCAAGCACCACTGGCTTGAAGAAGCTCAGCACGCAAAGCTCGACACGATGATGGTCGAGGCGATCGCAGACGGGATGACGGCCGAAGAGATCGAGAAGGCGGTCGACGAGTATCTCGAGATCGGCGGATTCCTGGATACCGGCGTACGGCAGCAGACCCTGTTTGACCTCGAGGCTTTTGAGACAGCGACGGGCCGCGTCCTGAGTGAAGACGAGCAGGAGCAATTTATCGAGGTGCAGCACCAGGCGAATCGCTGGACCTACATCGGCACCGGCATTACCCATCCGAAATACCTCGATACGGTGGGAGCCTTGAACGCCGAACAGCGGACCCGGCTGGAAGAGGTCGGACCGGTATTTTGCTAACAGACCAGCGGGGCCGATGCCCATTCGGCCCCGACCATAGAATTTTAGGAGAAAAGAATATGCAGCAAGCAGCACAGACAGAAAAGATCGTAAACGGCGTTAACGTCACCGAGCTATTTAACACGGTGGACGCCATCAATGGTGACGGCGAGATCGCGAAATTCAACTTTCGTGCGACGAACAAATGGATCAACGGAGCACAGAACCGGACGGAGATCCGCGATTTTGACGGTGCGTGTCAGAAGTTTGACCGCGAAGAGCCGTTCGTGATCCAAAAGGACGAGCATCCGATACTGCTGGGCACTGACACGGGGGCAAATCCGGTGGAATATGCGCTGGCGGCGCTGGCCGGCTGCCTGACGACGAGCCTCGTTTATCACGCGGCGGCGCAGGGCATCAAGATCGACGAGGTCGAATCGACATACGCAGGGGACATTGACCTGCACGGGTTTTTGGGCTTGGACGATAACGTCCGCAACGGCTATAAGGACATCCAGATCACGTTCAAGGTGAAGGGCGATGCCCCGGAAGCGAAGCTTCGCGAGCTGGTTGAGCTGGCCCAAAAGCGGTCGCCGGTCTTCGACATCGTGACCAATAAGGTGCCGGTGACGGTCTCGCTTGAAAACGGGGCAAAATAATTTGCATCCAAAAAAGACAAAGGCTCGAAATGTCATATAAGAACATTCGAGCCAGGGGTAGGTAAGGCCGCCGGGGGTAAAAGCCCGGCGGTTTTCTTTGGATAAAAGTTAGGTCTTGCGAAGCTGGGTGAGTTCCTGTTTTGGGACAGCCTTTAGGGTATGGAAGACGCCGGTACCGTCGGTAG
>JAEWBM010000193.1 GCA_023391155.1 Acidobacteriota bacterium | reverse complement strand
GCCCCGATCTGCTCGCGTTCGACATTGACCAGACGCGACAGGATCAGGTGCAGTAAAAAAGCGGTGACGCCCAGAAATATCGCCGGCAGGAATGTCCCAAAGACCCGGAGCTCGCCCAGTTCGTTCTCGACAAAGCGGTGCGAGTTCTGGTCCGCCCGGCCGTAGGCACCGAGCCCGCCGTATTGTGCCAGAATACGGTCAACGGCCTCGATGACGCCTTGTTCGCCGGCACCGGGAGCTAGCGTGATCGCCAGGTCATTGAATGCCTCCTGCATATCGAACGCTGCCGCGACCGATCGCCGGTCCATCCACAAAACCCCGAAGCGCCGGTTGTCGGGAAATATGTCGCCCGGCCTGATCTCGTAGACATACTCCGGCGACAAGACCACCCCCACGATCTGCAGCCGCCGAAGCTTACCGTTCATCACCGCCTTGAGCGTGTCACCGGGGTTCAATCCGTTCGCGTCCGCAAATGCACCGCTGATCAGCACCTCATCCGCGTTTTTTTCCAGACTGCGGCCGCGCAGCAAAAAAAGATCGTTCAGCCGGTCGGGCGCCCCGGGGTCTATCGAGATCAAACGGCCTTGCGCCGGCTCTGCGATCTCCGGCAGGTCGAGCGTGACCACGGCCGAGACCCGCGTTTGAACCTGCGCGGCGCCGGGGATCTCGGCGATCTGGCGGGCCACCGTATTCGGCGCGCGTTTCAGGCTCCCGAAAACCTGCGCAAACCGGTATTGCGAGTAATAAGTGTCGCGGCTTTCGACCAGGGATTCATATGTGCTCCGCATCGTCACGAAAGATGCCACACCGCATGCAACTACTACCGCAGTGGCAATAACCTGGCCGCGCAGGTGCCACAGGTCGCGGATCATCTTTCTGTCGATCGCCTTCATCGCCTACCAAACCAGGTCATCGGGAGAGGCCTTTTCTGCATTAGATTCTATCGATGTGATCTTTCCGCTGCCGATGTGGATCACGCGGTCAGCCATCGCCGCTATCGATGCGTTGTGAGTGATTATCGCGGTCGTGGTACCCAGTTCGCGATTCACTTTTTCGATGACCCGAAGCACGATCTTGCCCGTCTTGAAGTCCAGTGCTCCTGTCGGCTCATCGCATAGCAGCACTTCCGGCGTCTTGACCACGGCCCGGGCGATCGCCACACGCTGCTGCTCGCCGCCGGAAAGTTGAGCAGGGAAATGGTCGAGGCGGTCCCCAAGCCCGACCATCTCCAACGCCTCTCGAGGGTCCATCGGCTCAGCGGCAATATCAGAGATGAGCTGGACGTTTTCCAAGGCCGTCAGGCTTGGTATCAGGTTGTAGAACTGGAAGACGAAACCGACATGGTCACGCCGGTAAAGCGTTAGGGCGGAGTCGTCCGCCGAGGTGAGAATGTGATCGCGGTAAACGACCGTGCCGTCGGTGGGGACGTCGAGCCCGCCGATAATATTAAGCAGAGTGGATTTACCGCTGCCGCTGGCACCGAGCAGTACGGCCATCTCGCCGCTATAAAGATCGAGGTGTACCCCGTCGAGGGCACGAACCTCGACCTCGCCCATCCGGTATATCTTCGTTACGCCACGGACCTGAAAGACCGGTTCGCCTCGCTCGCTTTGTCCCGGGACATTGTCAGCCATCTTGTGCACATCTTGCCCCGACCGGGGGTGCGTTGCAAGTGACCGTTGTTACGCCATGCTGTCGATAATGCCGCGGATGTCGTCTTCGCTTGTGTCGGGGTTGATGAAGCAGAACCGGGCCACGGTCTCACGTTCGCCGGCGTGGCGCCATTTGGTCGGGGCGACCAGGGCAAAGCCCTCTTTGTGATTGCGAAACGTCCACTCGTTATATTGATCGGGCGTCCAGCCCTTTCGGCGATAGAGCACGCACGAGAGGCTCGGTTCGGTGACCAGTTCCGTGTGCTCCGCCTCAGTGATAATGCGCCCGGCGATCTGGGCCAGTTCAATTCCGCGTTCGATCGCCCGTGCGTACCGGTCCGTGCCGTGCATTGCCAGCGAAAACCACAGCGGCAGCCCCCGCACCCGCCGGGTGAGCTGAATCTGGTAATCCGCCGGATTAAATCCCCGGGCACCCTCATCGTAGAAAATGTCCAGATACGAACCGCCCTGCGAGTGTGCGTCACGGGCGTTCTCCATATCGCGATAGATCACCGCCCCGCAGTCATAGGGCGAAAACAGCCATTTGTGCGGGTCGATCGTGATGCTGTCGGCCATCTCGATGCCGTCGAAAAGATCCCGTACCGACGGGGCCGCGAGAGCCCCGCCGCCGTATGCCGCATCGACATGAAACCAAAGCCCCTCGCGGGCACATATGGCGCCGAGCCCCGGCAGGTCGTCGATGATCCCCGCATTGGTCGTGCCGGCTGTGGCGACGATCGCGAACAGCCGTCCGCGGTCTTCTCCTGAAAGTTCGCCGAGCCGCTGTTCGAGCATCTCCGCCTCAAAACGTCCCTCCGTGTCGACGAGCATCACGTCCGCGTCGATCACCTTTGCCATCGCTCTTACCGAAGAATGTGCTCCCGTCGATGTGATTATCAGCCCGCGAGTTTGGGAATGCTCAGGGGCACGCTTGCGCCACGCCTCTCGTGCGGCAACTATCGCCGAAAGATTCGCCTCGGTGCCGCCGCTGGTGAATACGCCAAAGGCACCCTCCGGCAATCCCGTCAGCGAAACGAGCCATCGCATCGCCTCGTTCTCGGCAAAGATGCACCCCGCACCCTCCAGCCAAAACGCACCGTGAACGCTCGCCGCCGACGTCACCAGGTCGAACATTATCGCTGCACGCGTCGGTGATGCCGGGACGAACGCTAAATGCCGCGGGTGGTCTATCGGGACGCTAGCCTTGATCAGCGTTTCGCGAAAGATGCGAAAGGCAGTTTCGCCGCCGATCCCCTCGGGCGTGATCGTCTCGCCGGCCAGCCGCTTCAGCTCGGCCTCGCTTTTCGGCCGCCCGAGTTCGGGCTCTGTGTTGGTGATGCGGTTGATCGCGAATTTCATCACGTCGAGCGTCATCTCGACGATATCGATATCGACGTTATGCATTGACAAGGTTGGGGTCCTCCTGTGCTGAGCGTGCCGCGGGCGGTAACAGTACGGGGATGCCGGTGCCGGCTCTTATTGCAGCGGCGATCGCTTCCATCTCACTCGCGCCCGGGTGGCCGAGCCGGCGATAGTCGGCAGGCCGCGGGCCGTGATTCCCGCGGTTCTCCGGCATCCACTCTGTCGGCACCGGCCGGCTCGGGATGTTGAGCTGTATCTCGTCCGGCCCGATCATGCCGACGAGCTTAATGTATCTCTCTATCCATGCGGTGTCGGGTTTTGTGAGCAGCATGGTCTGGATCGCTAGCTGGCCCGGGAACTCTTTGCGAAATCGCCTGATATTTTCCGCGATCTCATCCACGTCCATATTAATCGCGGGCCGGTCGATCCGGCGAAGAGCATCGTTGCTCACGGCATCAAGTTTACAAAAGACCCGGTCCGCTGCCATCAGGTCCTGCCTCACCGCTGCATCTCCCAGCAATGTCGAATTGGTCAGCACTACGATCGGAGCATCGACCCGCTCCCGGAGGGCTTCGATCGCATCGCCTAAATTCAGCGCAAGTGTCGGCTCGCCGTTTCCCGAAAAGGTCACGGCATCTACCGGCGGCGGGCCTGCGGCCCCGAGATCGCGGATCACCTGCTCCGTCGAAACGAAAAGGCCGCGTTCGGCGGTCACGCGGCGAATGCGGCCAAGCTGGCAATAAACACAATCGAATGAGCAGATCGAATCGATATTGAGCAGGTCGATGCCCAGCGACATTCCCAGCCGCCAGGACCGTACCGGCCCGTAAACCGTGCTCAATCTCTTCGTCTCATTCATACCTGCAAATAGTATCCGGTGATGATCGCCGCGGTCACCAATATACCGTAAACGACCTCCATGATCCCTATCCGCGTGGCACGAACTTTCTTGCGCATCGGCGACAGCCCGATCGCCGCACGCAGCATCAGCAGGACAAACACGCCCAGAGTCAGATATGACGCGGCACCCGCGGCGGTCAACAGACCCACGGCGCCAAGAGCGGTAAAGCTGGCCGCGATCGGCTCTACAACAGATGCGGGCCGCCCCTTTTCAAGCCGGAGCCGCGTTCGGACGTACATTATTGACGGCACGGCCCTAAAGACATATGTCGCCCACAGCGCCGCCGCGATGCCGGTACCAAGGCCCGCCGCCAAAGCCATCGATGCGATCACGGCCGAGATCGCTGCGGCCCCCGCGACCTCGGGCAGCAAACGCCGTCCTCGCCGCGTGATGTCGAAATAGAATTGATACGCCGCAAGCGGCGCGGCAAGTGCAAAAGGCGCGAGTGCAAAGCTATCGGCCGTCAATGCGATACCGACAAATGCGCCCGCGGCGATCATCACGAATACGGCCGCGTATTGCAATGCTTTGTTGTGATGCTCTGCCCACTTTGCCCGAGCGGCAACTCCGCTGAATAGCACCTTGAGCGGCTGCCGGGCCATGAAAGCCGCCGCGGCAAAGAGGGCTATCCATGGCCCGGCGGGCGAAAACGCGATCGCCAGGCCCGCAACTATCGGCTCGGCGATCATCCCCCAGGCGCCATGTTCGGCCGGCAGCAAGATCCGTTTCAGGCTTACCGCCGGCCTCATGGGCTGGGTGACGATCGCTATATTCGTTGCCATTCGTCTATTGTTTACACCGCAACCATTGCATCCTCAAGTTCAACCGCACGCGGGAAGAGCACGTTGTTCTCGAGGTGGATGTGGCGGTGCAGGTCGCGTTCGAGCTCCTGAAGCCGATGCAATAGAGCCGTGTAGCTCGGGCATGCGTCCTCGGGCGGCGTGTAATCGTTCGCCAATGTACGCATCCGCTTCAGAATGTCGCCCGCGACGTCGTGCTCGTTCATCATCACGCGCACCGGATTTTTCACCGTGCCGAAGGGTGCAAAGATCACGCCCGGATTCCCCGATCGCTGATTCCGTTCGAGCCTCTCCACATACGGGAACAGCATCATCTCTTCCTTTTCCATATGCGGCAGTAGCTCGTTCTTCAGCTCAACGAATGCCTCGCCAAGCTCGGTCAGGCCGGCATGAGTGTCGCCGTGTACCCGCACGACCTTTTGCATCAGCGGCTCGAGGTTGCGAAGCTCCTCACGAGTAAATACGTGATGGGTATCCACGATGTGTGCGATCAGTTCGCCCAAGCCCACGTCCTCGGCCGTGTCCACGCCCTCGCCCGCGTCGAGCATCGCGCTCAGCTTTGCCAGTACCTCGTCGGTGTTTGCCCCGGCGATCTCGCAAGCCTCGCTCAGCGGCCGTCTTCCGCCGCAGCAGTAATCGATCTTGTATTCCTCGAAAACGCGGGTGGTTTGCGGCATTTTCAGAGCGATATCTCGGACGGTCGTGGTGGTCAGTTCAGTATTCATAAGTTCCTCCAAAGGCTATTTACAGTCTCTATTCTGACCTCCGCCGCTTCCTGAGCGTATGACCGTGGTCATAATCGAAAAGTTTTTATCGCCCGGCGAAATTTCCCCGCCGTCGCCATATATTCGATAATCATTGGAATGCCTCTCTTGCCGAGATCACTTTGCGTTTTCGCTGCGGTCGTTTTCTTTGTCGTCACGACTGCGGCACAGAGATCCGAGGCCGTCATCCGTGTTTTCGATCAACAAGGGGCAGTGGTTGCGAGCGCAGCGGTCACGCGATCTGACGGCAGCACGCCCGAATGCCTCGGTTCCAATGGCGAATTCAGGTGTCCCGGAGCGGCCGTCGGCGACCGAGTTGTGATCCGGGCGGAGGGCTTCGCGACGATCACGGTGGTCCTCAGCCCGGCTGCCTTTACAGCCGCCGGCGAGACCGTGACACTCCTTCCCGCGGGCATCGCCGATCAGGTAATTGTTACGGCCAACCGTGCCGAGACGCTGCTGGGCGACACGCCCGCAAGCGTGGCGGTGGTTCCAAGGGTTTCGATCGAGGCTAGCGGTGCCGCCGCGGCGGATGACATTCTTCGCCAGGTCCCGGGTTTTTCCACGTTCCGGCGGAGCAGCAGCCGGCATTCAAACCCGACGACTCAGGGAGTCTCGATCCGAAATGCGGGCGGGAGCGGCGCCGGGCGAACGCTAGTGATGCAGGACGGCGTGCCGCTGGGCGACCCCTTCGGCGGCTGGGTCCAATGGGCCCGCGTCCTGCCCATCGAAATGCAGAGCGTCGAGATCTTTCGCGGAGGCGGCTCGAGCCTTTACGGCAGCGGTGCCCTAAGCGGCGCGGTCAATATCATTTCACGCCGAGCTCCGCAACGAGCCTTTATTTCGGCCGAGGCTTACGCCGGTTCACAGCGGACCGCGTCAGCCTCCGTATTCACGGGCTACGGCGGTGACAAATGGGAAGCCTCGGTCGCGGCCGGGAGTTACTACACCCGCGGCTACATACCCGTCGAGGCAGCCTCGCGCGGCCCCGTCGATTCCGCCGCCGGCGTACGTTCGACCGTGGTGAACGTCCTCGCGTCCCGAAGATTCGGCACCTCTGACCTATTCATCAGACCATCATTCTTCGACGAAGATCGCCGGAACGGCACGCTGCTTCAAACCAATTCGACCCGGTCCGGGCGAATCGCACTCGGCGGAACACACGATCCGTCAGGCGGCAGCCTGCGGGCCGAATGGCGGCTGTTTGGCGGGAATCAGGCATACCTTCAGTCATTCACCGCCATCGGTGCAGGCCGATCCGTTGAGACTCTTACCCGCACTCAACGCTCGCCCGCGCGCGATCTCGGCGGCTCCTTCCAGCTAACGGCTTTTCGCGACGGACAAACGATCGTATTCGGGGCAGAGGGCCGTTCCATACGCGGTGCATCGGATGAGGTCGGCTATTTCGGCGGACAGCCGACCTCGCTTCTCGGCACCGGCGGCCGCGAACGCTCCGGGGCCGGCTTTGCCCACGGCATCTTCGTTCCCAACGACCGCCTTGTGATCTCGGCCGGAGCACGATTCGACGGCTGGCGAAACGATGGCGGTTATAGGCAATTGACCCCGCTCGGCACGGGCAGCGCTGAATCGACCACATTCGAAAGCCGCAGCGAATCTGCCCTCTCGCCGCGGCTTGCCGTCCTGGTCCGCGCACCCGCCGGCATCTCGCTCCACGCTTCTGCATCACGCAGCTTCAGGGCGCCCACCCTCAATGAGCTCTACCGCGGCTTCCGCGTCGGCAATGTGATCACCAATGCAAATCCCGCTCTTCGCGCCGAGAGGGCATCCACCTTCGAAGCCGGCGTCGGCATCAGCCGCGGCCCGCTCTACCTGCGGGCGAATGCCTTCACGATCTTTATCGACCGCACCGTTTCAAATGTCACGGTCTCCGTCACTCCCGAACTGATCACCCGCCAGCGGCAAAATGCGGGCAAGAGCCGCGTGCGGGGCTTTGAGGCAGAGGCCGAATGGCGTCTCGGACGTGCATCCCTCTCCGCGGGTTACATTTTTACCGATTCGCGCGTTACCGCCTTCGAATCCAATCCGTCCCTCATCGGCCGCTTTCAGCCCCAATCGCCCCGTCATCAATTCACAACCCAATTACGGGTACCTACGGGCAAATGGCTGTTCGCCATACAAGCCCGGGCGGCCGGCGAACAGTTCGACGACGATCTCAATCAGTTTCGTCTCGAACCCTATTTTCACGCGGATGCCTTCGCATCGCGGCGCTTCGGCAGCTCCCTAAGCGTTTTCGCTGCCGTCGAGAATCTCTTCAACTCGAGATACTCCATCGGCAGAACGCCCGTCCGCACCGTCAGCACGCCGTTTACAATTCGCCTCGGCATTCGATGGAAATAAAAAAGGGCGGCACCTCATGGCCGCCCCTTGAAACACACTTACTTAAATTCTACTCAGGTTGTCCTTTACAGCCCGGCCCGTAAAGTGCCGGCTGCTTAGTACTGATGATCGGGTAATTCTCAGCCTCTTTGTTGACCTCCAGCCACGGCAGATATTCCTCGGGTATCGACATATCTGAGAAGATCGCCTCGACCGGACACTCCGGCAGGCATGCGTCACAATCGATGCAGGTATCGGGGTTGATCAACAGCTTGTCCGGCAGCTCGTGAAAGGCCTCTACCGGGCAGACCGCGGCGCAATCCGTGTACTTACACTCAACACATGGTTCGGCAACAATATACGTCATTCTCTGAAAATGTCTCCTGTAAAGGGTGGCGTTAGCCAAAGCTAAAACCTAATATCCAAACACAAACTTGTCAAATCCGCGTAAATAAATGGTAAAATAGCCGCGTTCCGATCACATAACGTTAGTAATTTACGGAGAGATAAATGAAACAAACCAAGGTTGAGCGTGAGCTCGCGCTCGATTTTTTGCGTGTCACTGAGGCGGCCGCCATCGAGTCGGCAAAGACCATGGGCCAGGGCGATCGCAAGCATTCCGATGCCGTCGCCGTGCAGGCCATGCGTGAGGTAATGGACACTGTCCCGATGCACGGCCGCATCGTGATCGGCGAGGGTGAACGCGATGAGGCACCGATGCTCTTCATCGGCGAAGAGGTCGGCGGCGGCATCTTCTCGGCCGAGGCCCGTGCCGAATTTCCGGAGGTCGACATCGCTGTCGACCCGCTCGAGGGCACCAATCTGTGCGCTCTCGGTGCCAACAACGCCATTGCCGTGCTCGCTGCCGCCGAACGGGGCGGTCTGCTCAATGCACCTGACATCTATATGGACAAGATCGTCGTCGGCCCCTCTTGTAAGGGCGCCGTCGATATCGATGCGCCTGTTGAGGACAATCTCCGTAACATTGCCCGCCGGCTCGGCCGGGATATCGACGATCTTACGGTCATCTGCCTCGACCGCCCGCGTCACAAACAGCTCGTGGCCGACGTCCGTGCCGCCGGTGCACGCATCCGTCTGATCTCCGACGGCGACCTTTCCGCCGGAATATCCGCCGCCGTTGCCGGGACCAATATCCATGCGCTGATGGGCATCGGCGGTGCCCCCGAGGGCGTCATCACCGCCGCGGCGATGAAATGCCTCAACGGCGAGATCCAGGCCAAGCTCGTCTTTGACCCCGAACGCCTCGGCGTCGACCGCACAAAGGTGCCGCCCGCAGAGCAGGTGATCGAACGTATCAAGGGCATGGGCATCACCGACCCCGACAAGATCTACGACACGAACGACCTTGCACCGGGCAAGAAGGTCATCTTTGCCGCGACCGGCGTCACCGATGGATCGCTGCTTCGCGGGGTTCGCTTCTTCGGCGAGGGCAAACGCACTCACTCGGTCGTGATGACCACGGATTCGAAGAGCATTCGCTTCGTCGACACCGTCCACATCGAGGGCGGCCCCGACGCTGTCATCAGATTCTAGGGAGGCATTGTGCGGGGTACCCGCGAGGCGTGAACGCATGACACAGGACAAACCATACGTACTCGATTTCAGTGAGGTCGGCGCGGGCGATGTCGCCCTCGTCGGCGGCAAATGCGCGAGCCTCGGCGAGCTGTTCCGTGAGCTGACCGGCCAGGGCGTCAAGGCTGTTGACGGATTTTCGACCACCAGCCATGCGTATGAGGTCCTGCTGACGACGGACGGCCTCCGCAAAAAGCTGCAGAAGCTGCTCAAGGGGCTCGATGTCGACGATGTCGACGAACTCGCCCGCGTCGGCAAAGAGGCTCGCCGCCTGATGCTCGAAACGCCCTTCCCCGAGGAGGTCGAAAAGGAGATCCACGCCGCCTACGATCGCCTGAGCAAACGCATCGGCAAAAAGACCTTCGAGGTTGCGGTACGCTCATCCGCTACTGCCGAGGACCTGCCCGACGCATCGTTCGCCGGCCAGCAGGACACGATCCTGAACGTCCGCGGCGAACAGAGCCTGATCGACGCTTGCCACGAGTGCTATGCGTCGCTCTGGACCGACCGGGCCATCTCGTACCGTACCGCGAAAGGCTTTGACCATTTCGATGTCGCGCTCTCGATCGGCGTACAGCCGATGGTGCGGTCAGATGCCGCCTGCTCCGGTGTCATGTTCACGCTCGACACCGAAAGCGGTTTCCGCGAGGCGGTCGTCATAAACGGTGCTTGGGGCTTGGGCGAGGCGGTCGTGCAGGGAATGACGACCCCCGATGAGTGGATCGTCTTCAAACCGACACTCAAGCTCGGTTTCCGCCCCATCGTCACCCGCAAGCTCGGCGTGAAAGAGGTAAAGATGGTCTTCGCCGACGGCGGCACCGGAACGCAGGTCCGCGATGTTGTCGAATCACAGCGGAACCGCTATTGCCTCGCCGGCTTTGAGGTGCTGCAGCTTGCCAAGTGGGCCTGCGCCATCGAGGACCATTACTCGAAACTCGCCGGCAAGCACCAGCCGATGGATATCGAGTGGGCAAAGGACGGCGTTACCGGTGAGCTTTTTATCCTCCAGGCGCGTCCCGAGACGGTCCATACCCAAAAGGCCGAGAACTTCATCGAAAATTATGAGCTGACCGGCATTCACGGTGCACCGCTCACCTCCGGCGTTGCCGTCGGAGACAAGATAGGCCACGGCCGCGCCAACGTGCTTTTGGATTCCTCGCGTCTCAACAGCTTCAAAGAGGGCGAGATCCTCGTTACGACCATGACCGACCCCGCCTGGGAACCGATCATGAAACGCGCCTCAGGCATCGTCACCGAACGCGGCGGCCGCACCTGTCACAGTGCCATCATCAGCCGCGAACTCGGCATCCCCTGCATCGTCGGTTCCGGCGATGCCACCGAAAAGATCAAGAGCGGGTCGGATATCACCGTCTCCTGTGCCGAGGGCGATGTCGGCAACGTCTATTACGGGAAGGTCGATTTCAAGGTCACCAAGCACAAGATCACCTCTGACGTCCGCCCGCGGACGCACATAATGATGAATGTCGGCGACCCCGACCATGCATTCGCGGTCTCGCGGCTGCCGAACGACGGCGTCGGCCTCGCACGGCTCGAATTCATCATCAACAATCACATCGGCATTCATCCGATGGCGCTTGTTAAATACCCGAACCTCCGCGACCGCAACGACGTCGAGATGATCTCGAACCGCATCCGCGAGGAGGATCCCAAAGAGTTCTTCGTCCGCTCGCTTGCCGAGGGCATCGGCCGGATAGCCGCGGCGTTCTATCCTAAGCCCGTGATCGTCCGAATGTCGGATTTCAAATCGAACGAATACGCGATGCTCATCGGCGGCAGGGAATTCGAACCGGTCGAGGAAAACCCGATGCTCGGTTTCCGCGGTGCCTCACGCTATTACGATGACCGTTACAAGGACGGCTTCCGGCTTGAATGCCTCGCCATGCGCCGCGTCCGCGAGGACATGGGCCTGACGAACGTCAAGGCGATGATCCCTTTCTGCCGCACGGTCGAGGAGGGCGAACGCGTCATCAAGATCATGGCCGAGCACGGCCTGGTCCAGGGCGAGAACGAACTTGAGATCTATGCCATGTGCGAGCTCCCGGCAAACGTAGTTTACGCCGAAGAATTTCTGCAGGTCTTCGACGGCTACTCCATCGGCTCCAACGATCTCACCCAGCTCGCCTTGGGGCTCGATCGCGATTCCGAGATGGTGGCGCATCTCTTCGACGAGCGAAATGGCGCCGTTCAGAAGATGGTCGCAATGGCTATCGAGGCGGCCAACAAGGTCGGCAAAAAGATCGGCATCTGCGGCCAGGCGCCATCGGATTATCCCGAGTTCGCCGACTTCCTGGTTGAAAAGGGCATTAATTCGATATCGCTGAATCCCGACACGGTCGTCTCGACGACCGCCCATATTTTGGAGACCGAGGCCGAACTTACATCCACAGCGGCCGGTAGATCATCAAACTAGAAATGGGCCCCGGCGACATCTACAATCCGACCCGATTTGAGCACGTTCACCGCCGCCAGGCGATACGTGTGTGGGCCGTTTTGGCAACTATCACCGCGCTCTGGCTTACGGCCATCGTCGCTCCGCCCGTACTCGCGGCCGCATCGGCTCACGAGGCTTCGGCCGGAGTCTTAGGCTTTTTCAGCTACGCGTGCCACCAACTGCCCGAGCGGTCGCTCCACTTCCTCGGCCATCAGCTTGCGGTGTGTTCGCGCTGCTTCGGTGTATACTTCGGCCTGCTCGCCGGCTTGCTCGGCTATCCGGTATGGCGGCGAATGGATTCGATCGATCCGCTGCCCCGCGTGTGGCTTATCGCCGCTGCCGTTCCGATGGCCGTGGATTGGTCACTCACCGTTTTCGGCATCTGGGAGAATACGCACCTCTCACGGTTCCTTACCGGCTCGATCCTCGGTATCGCCTGCATTATCTACATCATCCCCGCCGCGGTCGAGATCGTCCGCTACATTCGCCCCGTCCCCTCGCCCGAGCGCGTCACTTAGGGGCACACGCCGCCCGGCCAAACGGCATCGAACCTTCGTTGACTATGTAACGTAAAAGTTGCAGAATTAGCCGTATACTGCACAATTATGCCTTTTGACCAAAACAGCGCTGTCGAGAAAGCCCGCCAGGACCTCGCATCCCGGCTCGGGATCAAAGAAAGCGAGATCGACGTTTCCGGGGTGACCCCGCGTGAATTTCCCGATATTTCCCTCGGTGCTCCGACGGATGACGAGATGTCCGCACAGATGATCGCCGACGGCTGGGAGATAAAGCTCGGCGCCGGCGGCAAGAGCTACGAATACCGGGCCGATAAATATCAACTGAGATTAAAAGGCTATAACGGCAAAAATCACGTGATCGTTTATTGATCGCCCTTTCCCATCGCGAGGAGAAGTTTTATGAATCGCAATAATATTTGGATACACCTTGGGCTTGCCCTCATCATCGTCACCGTCGCCGCGGTGCTCGGCCAGATCGACCGCTGGCGGTCGTCGTTAAGGGTGGCCACCTCGGAAACGCGCGACCTGGCACGCCCGGTCGCCAAACCGACCGCGCTCAAACGCTCGGCTTCCGAATCGGAACCCGAGGTGCTGGTCCGTTTCAAACCCGGTGTTTCCGCCTCACAGATCGAAAAGCTCGCCGCCCGCTTCAACGACCGCGTTGAGGACCGGCTTGAGCTGGTCAATGGGCTGGTCGCGGTCGATGATCTCGACAACGCCGACCCGGCCGAGGTCGCCGCACATTATTCGCGGATGACCGATCTCGTCGAATACGCACACGAAAATTATCAGATCGTGCTCGATCTTCCGGATTTCAACCCCGTCGAAGATGGCCACGACGCACCGCGTCCGGAATCGCCGAATGACCCGCACTTTGCCGATCAATGGGCGCTATCGAATGACGGCCGCAACGGCGGCAAGAAAGGTGCCGACATCGCCGCTCTGAACGCATGGTCAAAGACCCGCGGGAGTGAAGAGGTGGTGGTTGCCGTGCTCGACACCGGCGTCGATTACACGCACCCCGACCTCGTCTCGAATATGTGGATGCGTCCGGACAACGTGCCGCAGTATTCCGACCCGCAGCTCGGCGTCTTCAACGATCTGAACGGCTTTAACGCCGGTGACAACCTCGCGGACCCCATGGATGATAACGGCCACGGCACGCACTGCGCCGGCATCATCGGCGCGGAGGGCGATAACGGTATCGGGATCGCCGGTGTGAACTGGAACGTCAAAATAATGCCGCTCAAGTTTCTCGGACGCGGCGGGTTCGGTTCGACCAAAGACGCCATCGAGGCGATCAACTACGCAATCGACCGCAAACAGAATGGCGTGAACGTCCGCATCATCAGTGCCAGCTGGGGCTCGACCCAGCGGTCAAAGGCTCTTGAGGAAGCGATCCGTGCCGCCGGTGAGAACGGCATTCTCTTCGTGGCCGCTGCCGGCAACAGCAGCACGGACAATGATCGCCGCCCGCATTTCCCATCGAATTATGACCTGCCGAACGTGGTAAGCGTGGCTGCTCTCGACAACGGCGACCTGCTCGCATCGTTCTCGAACTTCGGTAAAAAGTCCGTGCACGTCGCCGCACCCGGCAAGGCTATTGTCTCGACCTGGCTCAAGGGCTCGTACCGCGAAGCGTCGGGCACCTCGATGGCCACGCCGCACGTCGCCGGCCTTGCGGCTCTGATCATCGCCAATGAGCCCGATATCACCATGGCTGAGCTCCGAAAGCGGATCCTCGATTCGGTCGACCCGCTCGACATCCTTAACGGACGGATCTTTTCTGCCGGACGCATCAATGCCGACCGTGCGCTGAGCAACTAACGTTCAACCATCTCGCACGTAACGCTAACCAAATAGGGCATCCGAGCCATCGGATGCCCTTTGTTCATATCCGCCGCGTCGTCAATAACCCTCGTAATTGCAGCAGTTAGCGCGAACCGCCCCCGTCGCCCTGCCCACTTGGCACAATCTTTGCAAATTTTTGCGTTAAAGGCAGTGGCACGCCATTGCGAACGTTTAGATTAGGGGAGATTAGAGATGAACAAATTTAGTAAATTACTCGCGATCAGTGCTTTTTCGCTGATGGTTCTGGCATTGCCTTCCGTGGCCTCGGCGCAGTGGTATCCGCGTCAGCAGGGGCCTTATTATGGCAACCAAGGCCGCGACCTCCGCGGCGTTGCGGATCAGCTAAAGCATCGCAGCCGTCAGTTTGAGCTGCGTATCGACGATTATGTCGACAACGGCTATAACCGCGGCGGTTATGGAGGTTACGGCGGATATGGCGGCTATAACAACGATCTGAAACAACTCGCGGGCGATTTCCGTCGTGCAGCCGACAACTTTGAGGACAAGTATGGCAACGGCCGCAACCTTCGCAATAGCGAAAGCGCCGCACGCCGACTGCTCGATACGGGTTCGCGTCTCGACAATGCGCTCCGTTCCAGCCGCGTCGATCCCCGCTTGATGGGTGAATGGAACTCGATGCGAGGCCAGTTGAATCTGGTGGCAAACGCCTACGGTTACAACTACAATCGCGGCAACCAGCGTTACCCGCAGCAGCAGTATCCCGGACAGCGTTACCCGAATCGCAACGGCGATTGGCGCAGCCGGATCCCGTTCCCGCTTCCGTTCTAATAGCGGTTAAACGATGAGAAAATCGGGCTCGGGCCTTATCAGGCTCGGGCCCTTTTCTTTTTAATACCTTCTAACTCGTTTAGAATGGGTCGGTACAAACACTATGCCGGGCACACTCTATCTGGTCGCGACGCCGATCGGCAACTTAGCGGATATTTCACGGCGGGCGCTCGATGTGCTCCGCGAGGCCGATATCATCGCGTGCGAAGACACCCGTCACACCGGCAAACTTCTCAGCCATTACGGCATCACGGGCCGCCTCGTCAGCTACCATGAACATAATGAGAGCGAACGTGCCGCCGAGTTGGTCACCGAACTCGAAAAGGGCTCCTCGATAGCGGTCGTTTCCGATGCCGGGACCCCCGGGATAAACGATCCCGGTTTTCGCATGGTCGAGGCGGCCCGCGCCGCCGGCATCCGGGTCGTTCCCATTCCGGGCCCTGCCGCATTCGTCGCGGCCGCGGTGGCATCCGGCCTCCCGACTGACTCGCTTTTCTTCGGCGGTTTTCTGCCCTCGCGAAAGGGCGAACGCCGCCGCCGCCTGACTGAGGTAAGTGCCGTCCCCGCAACACTTATCTTCTATGAAACCCCTCACCGGCTGGCCGCCTCCCTGGCGGATTGCCTCGCCGTCCTTGGCGATCGCCGTGCCGCGGTCGCCCGTGAACTCACCAAACTTCACGAAGAGATCGTCGATGGGCCGCTATCTTTCCTCATCGATCATTTTTCCTCTGCAAATTTGCGCGGCGAATTCGTTCTTATCATTGATCGGGGACGCGATGACATAGTGCGATCCACGTCCCCGGAGGATTCATTGATAAAACGGGTGCGGGAACTGCTCGATGCCGGAGACGACGAACGCTCCGCCATGAAACGGGCGGCCAAGGAACTAGGTATGACCAGATCAGAGGCCTACCGCATCCTGCAAAACGTCGGCGGTAAATAAATGCCCGCCGCCCGTGCAACTTTTTTTCGCGATCGTGATCCTAATATTGCACCCGGAACGCGTCTATATACCTTAGTCGGGAGAATCGAGATGTCGAGAACCATCATAACCATCGCCGCCGCCGCAATGATGTCGGCCGCATTGCTTTTATCTCCTATTTCCGCCAGCGCCCGCCGCTGTGACGATAAGCCCCCTGAGACGCTCATGTCGCTCTATCGCAAGAGCGCGGCTATCCATATTGGACGGTTCGAACGCGTCGAGGATTTCGCCATAGTCGAACAGGGCGAAGATTTTACGGTGGTTCAGGTGCGAAAGCATTACTCCATCTCGTCCACTCTCAAGGGCACTCCGCAGCAAAGCTTTTTCACGCAAGAGGATGAATACCGTTACGCCGAGACCGGCGCCGACGAGGAGTTTATCGACGAGCACAGTTACGGTATGGTCAAGCTCGAACCCGGCGACGCCGTTATGCTATTCACGATGGCCGATCCCGAAACGGGCATGACCGTCCTGACGGATTACGCCGATGCGGTCAAAAAGCTGGATGCCGATGAAATGAGCGCATACACCTCGCGGGTCGAGGAACTCAACTCGCTCTTTGCCGAGGGCGAACCGTCTGAGGCCGCTGCGCTTCGCTGGATCTTAAAGGCGATCGAGGACCCGATCACTCGCTGGGAGGGTGCATACGAACTTCTTTCGGGCGTCCAATACCTCGAGTGGAAAAAAGACCGCGATGCCAACATCGTCGAGAAGACGGCCAAGGGCGAAAAGATCGAAGAGTGGGAACTCGAAGACAATTATTACTACGAGGACACCTTCAACAACTCCGGGTACGCAAAGCTTCTCAGCGAGCGAGACCGTCAACGTTTGGTCGACATCCTCGTAAGCTCTGAGCCCGCACCGATCGCAAAAGACGGTGAATACTCGCGCGTCGCCGAGGGCGAGGCCGCATTGACCGACCTCGTCAGCCGCTGGGCCGACCGCCGCGTCGCCGATCATCTCGTTTCGCAGATCCGCCGCGGAGGCCAGCCGTATTACCGCATGGGCCACTTGATGGAGATCGTCGCTAAAGCGCTGGAAAACAGCGAATTGCGGTCCCTCGGCGAAAAATACGCTGAGATCTATTACGAGGACGACGAGCCGATCACGGCCGAAACCGGTGTTCAGGCCCCCATTGACCCGCAAACCGGGCAACCTGTAAAGGCTGCAACGTTTGGCGAACTTCGCCGCTGGGTGTTGGATCGATTCCTTGAAAAAAGTGATGTCCTGCTTACAACCGCCTCGGCGGAGCAGCCATCTAACTAAATTGTTGCAACTTAGCTAAGTGTAACGGCCTGACAAATTTAGCAGTATCGAGTTTGTTGGGCTTTTCTGCGCCGTAAAAAAGCGCAGTTATTTCATAAACAAGGAGCGTAATTTATATGCGTAAGTTATTTTTGGCGTTTTGTATCTCAGCCCTGACCGGGCTGACCGCGTTTGCCCAGATCGACGATTACAAAAAGGGCGAATTCTTTATCGGTTACTCTAACAATCAGGTCGACACCGGCATTGCCGGCGGCGATGAGTTCAGCGAATTTGTCGATGAACGCGAGAGTTTCCACGGTTTCAATGTTTCGGGCGTTTACAACGTCCATCGTTACGTCGGCATCAAGGGCGACATCTCCGGTACCTACAACAATACGGACTATGCGTTTTCAGTGCCGGCTTCACCGTCGGGCACCGGAACGGTCGCGTTCGAGGCTGATAGCTCGCTTTACAACTTCCTCGCCGGCGTTCAGATCAAGGACAATTCGTCCGACGCCCGGATCAAACCCTTTGCTCACGCAATGGGCGGTGCGGCCCACGGCCGTGTCAAGATCTCGAATCTGACTTGTTCGACCGGCGTTGACTGCACGGG
>JAEWBM010000135.1 GCA_023391155.1 Acidobacteriota bacterium | reverse complement strand
AGCCACCCTGTCGAGGCAGTCTCGCTGCCGGAAAGCCACACCGCCGAACTATGCGTCGTCGGAAAAAAAGCGACGAGCAGGAGCAGTGCCATCCACGCGATCGCCCCCGGCCCCGCAGGCCGGTTCTCGATAAAAAAGACCACTGCGATCACCAGCGCGAGCCCGAGAAACACGAAGAACATCTCGTGGATGAAGTACCGCGAGATATAGACCATCCCCGGCGAAAGGGCGATCAGTGCTCCCGCCGCAAGCGCCCCGACCCGGCCGATGTAACGCTTTAGATAGAAGGCCAGGATGACCGTGAGCACGCCCCACACTGCGACGCTCCACCGAACCGGCACGGTTTCTAGCCCGAAAACCTTGGCGAAAGCCAGCGATATGTAATAAAGCGTCGGCCCGTGATAATTCGCCGGGTCGTAACGGTACTCACCGTCACGAAACAGGTTCGTCAGGAACCATCCGTTCACGCCCTCGTCATGGTGAAACGGCTTTAGCGCCAGCCAATAGAACCGCAGAAAGGCGGCTACCACCGTTATTGCCGCACAGCTCAGCAGCCACGGCCAATCAAACCGCCTTTTCTCTGAAATATCGTGCGTAACGGCCTGTTCCATACCGTCAGTCCCTGACCCTGTAGACCTTATATTCCCCCGCCTGGGCGATCACGGGGTACCGTTTGAAGTAGTCCTCATTGAGTCTCACTTCCTTTCGTTCGTTTGGCGAGATCAACACATGATCCACCCCGTATTGGTCGATCAAAGCCTCAGCCCGTTCGCCACCGCGATAGATCGCTTTCATATCCTCGGCCCGGCCTTGCCACTCTATCCCATGGGAGAAGAGATGGCCGGGATATCTCACCACGGACGTCCGCCCGCTCAGTACCACCGCCGAATTATATGTCGAATTGTTTAGAAACACCGCATCTCGCGGCGTCGATGCCCTGATCCGCTGCGCAACGAGGATCGCATCCGGGTCATAGACGTTCCAATGCACCTGCTTGCTCACCGTCCGCCAAATGTCCGCGACTCCCGCGAGCGTCAAAACTACCAGGCATAGCGCTGCCGCCGCCGCAAACCAGTCGCGTTTTCGCCAAAGCCAAACGACCGCGATCGCGACAAAGATCGTCGAGAACATATGCCAATAGACCAGGATCTTTATATTGTCCCAGACCCATGGCGCAAGCCGTGCCGCATTCCCGAGTACGAAAAGAAAAAAGAACGGCGCGTACATCCACAGCAGCCTGATATCCCGTTCCGGCCGTGCCCTCTCAGCCTCCGCACGCGCCTTGGCCTTCTTACCTTTCTTCACAGGCGCATCATCGGCCGCCGGTTCCCGCATCGCGTCCCGATAAATAAGATAGAAACCAAGCGCCAAAAGCGGAATGAATGCCCCCGTGTTCTTCAGCCAAAACCAGAAAAAGTTAGCCTCACCCTTATCCCATCCAAATTTCCACCCAAAAAAGCTTCCCGCCTTCGTCGCGCTGCCGCTCATCATCCATGCCAGCTCCGGCAACGCGGCCGCGGCCACCGCCGCTGCAAAGATCGCCCAGGCGACCAGATTCTCCCGCCGCCAACCGGTGAACACCGCAAAGGCCGATACGACGAACAACACAAAAAGACTGTGTGGATGTATAAGGATCAACGCGCCGGCCAATAGGCCAGCCGTGATCAATGCCGACCGATCTCGCCGGCTTGTCCGATTGCTCTCGCCGATCCGGTAGATCACGTCCAATATCACCAGCGTGATCGGCATCCCGAGCAGCAGGCTCCGCTGCGTAAGAAACAGCGTCGTCAGAGTATTGCCCCACCGAAACTCGTCGCCGATCGTATAGTCTTTCGGAAGGTTCGAGAGATAGTTCCAGAATCCCCCCGCGTGTCCCCACGCGTCGCCGATCAGCCAGATGAACCCGAGCCCGCCGCTCAAAAAGAAGATCACCGGCATCAGCCGGGCTACGCCCTTGTCTTTAACAAGTTTCTCAACAAACCGAACCAGCAGTATCAGCAGCGACATCGCCCAAAGCACATTCTGGACCGCCATCGCGTCCCGCAGCTCGGCTCCGATCCGCATAAACATCGCGGTCGCCAGATCGGAAATGAACGGGTATGTGAACTTTGTCCCCTCGAAATTCGGGTTCTCTAGCGTAAATCCGTTCTCCAAAAATGAATAGATCGCACCCAGGTGAAACGGCAGGTCGCCGAGATTGTTCGAGCCTCCGGTGAAGATCCCACTGTCGTTCACGATGATCGCCCTGTCGAAAAATAGCACGAAAAGGACGAGAAAAACGAAATAGTAAACTCCGCGCAGAAACCCGTCTCGTCCTGCGGTCTGGACCCTGCCGAACGCGTTCGACCGTTCCCGGTCAAATCTCTGCCGGCGGTCGCCAAAGGCGAATAACAGCAGCGGGCTGAGCGTCACGACCATCGCCCCGGCCACGACAGCCGGCGTCAAGCCAAACGCCATCCCCAGCACAAACCCCGCCGTGCCGAAAATGGCCGTGCCGATAACGCATCCCGCCGCTGCTCGCCACAGGATCGGCTCGTCGTCGCTGATCAGGTACGTCAGGGCAAACCCGCCCGCCGTGATCAGCAGCATTAAGGACAATGAATAGATCATTTCTTCCGAAAGGCCCCGCCTCAGTTGATAAATGTAACCGAAACGCGGTTAAGGTAAAAACTCGGCGGGCCGCTCCACGCTTTTGTTTGCCGTTCGCGGCAGGTAGAATATGAAGTTTTGACCGCCCCCGGGGCCGTCCATCTACTAATATGCTACAAGCCGGAATCGTCGGCCTGCCGAATGTAGGCAAGTCTACCCTTTTTAACGCACTTACTGCCCAAGAGGCGGCCCTCGCCGCAAACTACCCCTTCGCGACCATTGAACCTAACGTCGGTGTGGTTCCCGTTCCGGACGAACGGCTTCCCGTCCTGGTGGCAATGAATAAGGCTCAGCGGACAGTTCCCGCGACTGTAGAGTTCGTCGATATTGCCGGGCTGGTACGCGGAGCGTCAAAGGGGGAGGGCCTCGGGAATCAATTTCTCGCCAACATCCGCGAAACCGATGCCGTTATCCAGGTGGTGCGATGCTTCGAAGATGAGAACATCGTCCACGTAGAGGGCTCGGTCGACCCGATCCGCGATATCGAAACGATCCAGATCGAGCTCGCACTCGCCGACCTCGCCTCGCTCGAAAAACGCAAGGAAAAGGCATCCCGCTCCGCAAAGTCCGGCGACAAAGATGCCAAGCGCGAGATCGAGATCATCGAAAAGCTGCTTCCCGTTCTCGAAGATGGCCGTCCCGCCCGGGCGGCCGCTCTCGACGACGATGAACGGGCTATCGTCCGCCGATGGTTTCTGTTGACGACAAAGCCGACCATCTATGCCGCAAACGTCGACGAGGGGTCGCTTGCCGACCCTGCCGCGAACCCGCACGTTCAGGCCGTCATTGAGCACGCCGCGAAGGAAAACGCCGACGTTGTGCCGATCTGTGCAAAGCTTGAGGCAGAGCTCGTCGCGCTTGACCCCGCTGACCGGGCCGATTATCTCAAAGACCTGGGCCTCGAATCCTCGGGCGTTGATAAACTGATCCAGGCCGCGTACCACATGCTCGGCCTCATGAGCTTTCTCACCGCGGGCGAAAAAGAGGTCCGAGCCTGGCCTATTCCGATAGGCACACGCGCACCGCAGGCCGCCGGGACGATCCATACCGATATCGAACGCGGCTTTATCCGTGCCGAGATCGTTTCTTACGACGACCTCGTCGCCAGCGGCTCGATGAACGCCGCTAAAGAAAAAGGCCTTGTCCGGCTCGAAGGAAAGGAATACGTCATGCAGGAAGGCGATGTCGTGAATTTCCGCTTCAACGTTTAATTTGCGCGTTTGTGACGGCCGTCATATTCTGAGAGGGGTATTCGGGTTATTTTTCTCTCGGCGATCCTTTTCCGGGATATGAAACAGCCTTCTCGCAAAGTGAAGTTTCTCGCACTTGCCGTTGCCGGGTTCATCAGCCTTAACGGCTTTGGCGCTGTTTGCCTCGCTTACTGCGGGCCGGAGCCGGAAACGCGGGCCCTCGCCGCACATTGCGGTTCGGCTGAACTTACGGATGCGGCGCCGAGTGAAAGGTCCGGCAACTCCATCAAGTCCGCAACGGCATTTGATTGCTGCCCCCTGACGTTAGTGATGGTCGCCGCTCCGCTCGAGCCCGCACCACGGACCGTCATAGCGGTTCAGTCCCTTCCGGCCAAGGCCCCGACCATCGCATTTATCGGAGTTGCGGTGCGGCCATTTCCAGCCTCGGGAATTCTCTATCGTGGCCCACCGCCCGCCGATCTCCGTTACCAACGCATTAAGAACTCTGTCTATCTGATTTAAACTGCGATCGCTTGTCGCTCTTTCACGCCGCGGCCGATATTTTATCCGCGGCAAGGCACTAGTTATTGATCTCACGCGACGTGCGTGTTACGGAGTTTTATGATGAAAAGACGTATCTTATTTGCATTGGCGATCGTTTCGCTTTTCACCCTCGCCATCGCGGCTTTTGCCGTTAATCAAACAACGACCAAGACCTCAGCGGAATCTGCTTCATGCTGCAAGGACAAGAACGACTGCCCGATGAAGTCCAAGATGGGGCACGGCGAAGGGCACATGGATCACAAGGCAATGGCGGAGGGCAAAGATTGCTGCGGCGATTCCTGTCCGATGAAAAACGGTGCGGCCGCCACGGCCGACGGCCATAGCTGTTCGTGCGATTGCTGCGGCGATTCCTGCCCGATGAAGAAAAATGAGGGTGCCGCTGCCGTCTCAAGCGAGGGCGGCGAGAAAAGCTGCTGTGACAACTGTGACTGCTGCAGCGGGAAGAACGCCGAATCGGCCGAAGCCTGATCCCATTCCATAAACGGAAAAAAGGAGAATGCCTTCGTGGCGTTCTCCTTTTCTAATTTCTGGTAGCGCGTACGGGAATCGAACCCGTCTTTCGAGGTTGAGAACCTCGCGTCCTAACCGATAGACGAACGCGCCGTTCGAGACCTAATTCTCACTCAATTCCACGCGTTTTGCAACCCGTTTAGCGCCGGACGATCGCGATGTTTTTGGCATGCCCTCGGTAGGATTCGAACCTACAACCAACGGATTATGAGTCCGCTGCTCTAACCATTGAGCTACAAGGGCACGAATCTGTGATGATAGATTATCGTTCGAGGTTTGGCAACTGTTTTGCTTCCTCTGTTTCCGCGCTCTGAACACCTGCAGAATCGCCCAGCCGGTTCAGAAGCATCTGGGTCGAAATCAGCGCGGGAGCTAGTGAAATTATCTCGATAACGAACCAATAATCGCCGAACGCCGATACCTCCCATCCTCGATTCATTACCCCGTAAAAGACCACCGACTCCGCGATAAACCGGGCAGCGAGATAGATCGCGAAATAAATCGAGAGTCCCGCAAGCACCCAGAACCGGGCACTTAACCCGGCATCTTCCGCAGTGCGGTAAATCCTAAACGACAACGCTATCGAAAGAAATATTGCGATCACCGCTACATACCTCTATGGTCTTCCGGCGGCGACGGCGACTCGGGCCCCGGTTGGTTAAAACCGAAACCCGATGTCGGCGGAGGCGGGACACTCAGCATTGTCGGCTCTTCGGGCACCCGGCTCAAGATCTTCATTAGGATAAACACCGCGATGACCGACGGTATAAAAGCGATCCAATTGATTATCCCTGCATAGTCGTCAAACGTGCTTTCGGGCCAACCCCAGACCCCTATTCCGAAAATAATAAATATCCCGGCCGCGATACCGATAGCAAACTGAACGGCAAAGAAGCCGACGACGGCGATCACTGTCCAAAGGACCGCATTCCGCCCCGTTGACTTTGCCGTGCGATAGACCTGTATCGCAACGACGATGATGAATATTATCCCTAGCATTTGGTTCTCCTGAGGTTTTATGGAGGATAGGGGCCTAAGGCGTCTTTTGCACCTGCCATTAATCTGCTATATTTTGCCTGACTCTCTTCAAATCTCAAACAAAAGGGGAAAATTTTAAATGAGCGCTGCAATCGATGCCGGCCAAAAGAACGCCACTGGCGGCTTCTTTGGCCACCCGAAAGGCCTTTCTACCCTGTTCTTTACCGAAATGTGGGAACGGTTCTCGTTCTACGGGCTCCGTCCGCTGCTTGTGCTGTTCATGGCCGCCGCCGTCACACAGGACGGCTGGGGTTGGGACCGCGGCGAAGCTTCCGCGATCGTCGGCATCTATGCCGCATTTGTTTACCTCGCATCCCTTCCCGGCGGCTGGATCGCCGATAAGCTCCTCGGTTTGAGGCGTGCCGTCCTGATCGGCGGTATGCTCATCTCGGCGGGCCACATCACGATCGGCCTATCAGCCTTTGTAGATACGAAGCTGCCGTTCTTCCTCGGGCTTGTTCTTATCGTGCTCGGTACCGGCCTTCTCAAGCCCAATATTTCGGCCATGGTCGGCGACCTTTACCCGGAGGGCGGGGCACGAAAAGATGCGGGCTTCTCCATCTTCTACATGGGCATCAACGTCGGCGCAATGATCGGCCAGCTCATAACCGGTTTTCTCGGAGAAAAGATCGGTTGGCACTGGGGCTTTTCGGCCGCCGGCCTCGCAATGATCCTGGGACTCGTCGTCTTTTGGGTCCGGTCGCCGAAAACGCTCGGGGATATCGGCAGCGAACCGACACGGCATCCTGACCCCGCTATCCAGGCCAAACAGGAAATGCAGGTCAAGCTTTTCACCGGCATCGGCTTGGCGATACTTGCGCTGGTCATAATCCTCACCGCCACCGGCGTGATCACTATTAATCCCGAGGTGGTCGGCACCTACCTCGCGTATGTCCTCGTCGGCATCGGCTTTCTCTATTTCCTCTATCTGTTCGCGTTCGGGGGGCTCGAGGGCGACGAGTGGAAACGAATTCTTGTCATTGCCGTTCTTTTCATTTTCGCAGCCATATTCTGGTCCGCCTTTGAACAAACGCCCACCGCACTAAATCTCTTTGCGGCGGACTTCACGGACCGAAACCTTGGCGGCTGGGAAATGCCCGCAACGTGGTTCCAGTCGGTCAACTCCTTGTTCATCATCATACTGGCCCCGGTGATCGCCGCTTTCTGGACATTCCTCGGCCGCAGAAACGTCGATCTTTCGAGCCCTGTGAAATTCTCAATAGGCCTCGGCCTCTCCGCCATCGCGTTCATCGTGATGATCTTCGCCAGCTACATCGTGGTCGGCGGCGACGGCGTCCGCGTATCTCCTTTCTGGCTGATCGGGTTCTATCTTTTCCTTACCTTGGGCGAACTGTTCGTCAGTCCTGTCGGGCTTTCATCAATGACCACCCTCTCGCCCCGAAGGTATGTGGGCCAGATGATGGGCATTTGGTTTCTCGCCTCCTCGGTGGGCAATCTCATCGGCGGGCTCGTCGGGGGCGAGGTCGACCCGGAAAATCTTTCTGCGATGCCGCGGCTCTTTACCACGACGACTTTGTTCCTCGGCGGTTCCGCTGTCGTGCTGCTGATCCTATCCGTGCCGATAGCTCGGATGATGCGTAAGGCTAACAAAGAAGAGGTCGTTGATGAAGAGGTCGTCGAGACGACCGCTGATATCCCGCCTCGATCGGAAGATACTAAACCATGATCAAAAAAAGGGCCCTGCTGAGATGTCAGCGGGGCCTTTGCTTATACGCCGTCACGGCCTCTGATGCACCAGCGTGCATTATCTCCGGCTTGTGATACTTCCAATAATTCTCAAATTCTTCCTCATTGAGATCCGCCTTTTCGCGGCGGGTCTTTTCCTTTAAATAGTTTTCGGCCCACGACCGCATTTCTTCATTTGTATTCAACGCGGTCCGCGCTCCGTGCATCATATTGTCACGTTCCATATATTTTATCTCCGTGTGCTAGATTAAATATTAACGCCCGGCGCCCGTGGGAACAAGAACATCGTTAGATCTCAGTTTATCGTGCGGCCCCTTAAGATCGGCCGCCATTCTTAACTTTGGAGCATTTTGTGACCAGATCTTTTTTACCGTCCTTTTTAGCCCTTGCCCTGCTTTTTTCAGCCTTTGGCGCGCTCCCTGCAGCCGCCCAGAATAATGGCGCGGCCGCCCCGGCACCGGCTTATCAGGTGCCGTTCGTCAATCGCCAGCTCGCCAACGGCCTCGAGGTGATCGTGCTGCCCGACTCCAGCGTCCCGCTCGTCACGGTCGAACTTGCCGTCCGCAACGGCTCGTTCACCGAACCGCCGGAACTGAACGGCCTTTCGCATCTGTACGAACACATGTTCTTCCAGAGGAACGGTGCCATAGGCCTCTTCCGGTGTGAAATGTTTAAGTCCTACAACCGTTTTGACATGTTCAATCAGGAAAACTGTACCGAGCAACTCAAACTCAAATCGCAGATCGGCGACGTCAGCTATCTCAATGACCTGGACAGGGCCGGCTACGTTAAGAACGGTACGACCCAGGAAGAGTACGTAAACTACTTTTTCAGCACGACCAGCGATCACCTGCCGACCATTATGCGCTATATGCGCGACGCAACTCTCTTCCCAACCTTTGATGAGGATGAATTAAAGCGCGAGATACAGGTCGTCCTCGGCGAGCTCGATCGCCAGATGTCGCAGCCCTTTTACTACGCGGACCGGACCCTAATGGACAATCTCTTCTACAAATATCCGACACGCAAGAGCCCCGGCGGCACTCGCGAGACCGTCGCCTCGGCCACTACCGAAAAGATGCGGCTCATCCAGTCGCGATATTACGTCCCGAATAACTCCGCCCTCATCGTCACCGGCGATGTCGAGCCCGAGGCGGTATTTAAGCTCGCGCAAGAGCTTTTCTCCATTTGGCCCAAGGGCGAGGACCCCTTCGAGAAATTCCCGATCGTCGAGCACCCGCCGCTCGAGGAAAGCAAGGGCATCTTCGTTAACCAGGATGTCGAGAACGTCGTCGTCCAGGTCGGCTGGCACGGCCCGTCGATCGGCAAGGACGACGCCGGCACCTACGCGGCGGACGTTTTTTCATTCATCGTCCAACAGCCGAATTCCAAGCTCCAGCGTGCCATGATCGACAGCGGGCTCGCCGTCGGCCTCAGCGTTCACTATTACACACAGCGAAACACCGGCCCGATCCGCTTTACGCTGGTCACCTCGCCCGACCGGGCGAAGGCCGCGCTCGCCGAACTTTACAAGCAGATCGGCCAGTTCGCCTCGCCCGACTACTATTCTGACGAGGAGCTCGCGAACGCAAAGAACCTGCTCGAGGCCGAGGACCTTTTCCGCCGAGATAAGCTCAGCGAATACACCCACGCTCTCGGCTTCTGGTGGTCGTCGACCGGAATCGATTACTACCGCGGCTACCACCGAAATCTACGGGCCGTCTCGCGAAAGGACATCACCAAATACCTGAACGATTACATCATCGGTAAGCACCACATTTCAGTTGCGATGATGTCGTCATCGGCTCAAACCGCCGCGGGCCTGACCGAGGCAGACCTATTGGGTAAGAAATAGTTCGTTATGTTGAAAAAGCTTTATATCATCGCTGCCCTTGCCTTAATGGCGGCTTCAGTTCAGGCACAGGCCCCCGCTCCCGGCATCACCGAGTTCGACGTAAACGGCCTCAAGGTCATCGTCAAAAGCCGGCCCGCTTCGCCGACGGTTTCGGCGGGGCTTTTCATTCGCGGCGGCGTGCGGCACCAATCTGCCGAAAAGGCCGGCATCGAATACCTAGCCCTCTCGACCGCCACAGAGGCTAGTGCAAAGTATCCGCGGGAGGCCCTCCGAAAAGAGCTCTCTCGCACGGGCAGCACGCTCAGTTCCGGCGCTGGCTACGATTTCAGCGTCATGTCTCTCTCATCGACCCGGCTCCATTTCGACAAGACGTGGGAGGTCTTTACCGACGTAGTACTGAATCCCGCTTTCGCCGCAGCCGATTTCGAGCTCGTCCGCGACCGGACGCTAACGGGGCTTCGCAATCGCGGCGTCAGCCCCGATGATGCCCTAAACAGCCTTGAGGAACGTGTCCTCTATCGCGGCCATCCGTATTCGGTCGACCCCTCCGGCACCATCGAAACCGTTCAAAAGACCACACTTGCCGAGGCCCGCGATTACTACCGCTCTTTGCTCAACACCTCGCGCCTCCTGCTGGTCGTCGTCGGCAATATCGAGCCCGAAGTTTTCCGTAAACAAGTCACGGCGTCATTCGCCAAACTTCCCAAAGGCAGCTACAAAGAGCCCGAACTCCCGCGGCTCGCATTCAGCGAGCCCTCGCTCGAGGTCGCCACCCGCGAGCTCCCGACCAATTACGTCAAAGGCGTATTCGAGGCGCCTCCGCTCGGCCATCCCGACTATCACGCGATGCGTGTCGCCATGACCATCCTGCAAAGCCGCGTGTATCAAGAGGTCCGCACCCGCCGCAACCTTTCATACGCCCCGAATGCCGAAATGGCGAATAACCTCGCCAATTCAGCCAACATCTATGTGACCGCGACCGACGCAAATCAGGCGGTCGCCGTCATGCTCGGCGAGATCCGCTCGATGAAGACCACGCCGATCCCCGCCGAACAGCTCGACGGTATCGCTGGTTATTACCTGACCACTTATTATCTGCAGCAGGAAACCAACGCGGCACAGGTCGCCGAACTCGCCCGCTACGAATTGATCGGCGGCGGCTGGCGCCGCTCGCTGGGCTTCCTCGACGGGATCCAAAAGGTCACACCCGCTGAGATCCGGGCTGTGAGCGAAAAGTATATGAAGAATCTCCGCTTCTTTGTGGTGGGCGATCCCGAGACTATCGACGAAGGGATCTTCGTACCGAAACCCGCCGCCGTCCCCGCGGTCCCATAGAATGAAAAAAAGCCCCCGGCCGTCGGGGGCTTCCACGCTTCAGTTGAACCTGCTCTAACCGTCCTTCTTGGTTGAAGTGTCGGCCGGCCTCGCTTGCGGCTTTGCTTCCGGAGCAGGCTTCGTTACCGTCCGTCTTGGAGCCGGGGCCGGCTTCGATGCCGGCTGCGGTTGCCGCGTCGGTGTCGAACGCTGTATCGGCGGCTGAGACGGCGTCCTCCGCTGAACCGGCGGCGTTGTCGGCCGCGTCACCTGCCGAGGCTGCGGCGTCACTTGCGGGGTGGTTACTGTCCGCCGCTGTGTCTGCGTCGGAGCACCCATCGGGGCCCGCGGCGTGTAGGTTCTTTGCTCAGGGGCCTTGGACTCAGTCGGCGGTGTCACCGGACGTGTAACGATCGGCGGCGAGTACACCGGCGTCCGGGGTTCGGTCTTTGTCTGTGCCGGCGTCACGGTCCGCGTCGGCCTTCCCACCGCTCCGGTTCTCGGGATCCCCGGTATCGTCGTGTCACTCTGAACCGGCGTCTGAGTTGTGATGCCCGGCCTTTGCAGCGGCGGCCTGTTGCCCAGGAACCGTGACTGCCTCAGTTTGCTGTCCATCGGCTTTTGCGTATCGCGGATACCGGCACCTGTTCTCACCTGTTCGGTCTTCGCCGAAACCCCAGGTTTTGCGGTTATCACTCCCGCGCCCCGGCCCGCTTCTCGTCCGATCGGAAGGATCGGCGGTGATTGCCCATCGTCCGGTATCTTGCTCAAAACTTCACGCGCGTTCCCCGGATCGGCCCGCTTATATGTCGCACTGCCGCGTTCGAAATCCGTCTTCTCCACCGTCACCACGCCCGTCGGCGGGATCATCTGCAGCGGCGGTGTCGTACGCCGAGCCATCCGCTCCTCGGGCGTCATTATTGGCCCGCCCGGACCCGTCGGCACCGGCGTCGGGCTTGGTGCGGGCACTCCGGTACCCGGCCGATTCCCGCGTGGCTTCCGCGGATATCGCGAGTAATAATGCCGGTTGTAATTGTAATAAGCGTACCGGTACGGCAGCGGGTACCAGCAGTAATTGTTGCCCCACGTCGTGAAAACGACCAGCGCCGGCCGCCACCAGCTCCGGCTGGTTCGGTAATAACTGTACGGCGCCCAGTGCCAATAACCGTTGTGCCAGACCCAGCGGCCGTAATGGTATGTTGCCCATCCCCACGGCTCGTCATTGACCCACGTCCAGCCAAAGGGGTCTACCCACCGCCACGTTCCGTAACGATAGGGCGACCAATCAGCCCAGCCGCTGATCGACGATCGCCACGGTCGCCATACATATCCGTAATCTGATGTGTGCACCCAGTCGCCATAATCGTTCAGCTCCTCTGCACCGTAGATATCGTCGTCGTAATATTCGTCGTAGTTCGCGTTTGCCAGCCGGTCGGCTATGACCCGTGCACGTTCGGCGGTCCAGCTGTCAAAACCGTCCGCGAAAAGCCCGCTGTCCTCCAGCCGCCACTCACCGGCAAACTGGCCGCCGGTCATCACCGTGGCTGCCCGCCCGCTCTGCAGCGTAAATCCCGAACTAAGCGAATACACCCGAGCCTCGCCGTCATCCTCGACCCGCACTCTCACCGATTCGTCCCCCGGCTGGCCCGCATCAATTCGGTAGCTGCCCGCCGACTGCATCGCGATCGTTGTCTGCGGAGCGTCGATCTCAAAAAAACTTGTCTCCTTATCGAACTCCGTCAAAAAGACATTCACCGACCCCTGCGGCACGCTCACCGCAATTCCGTCGTCGTTCTGCGTGACAACTCGTACGTATGTATTTTCCGTGGCCCGCAAATGCTGAACGCCGGAAAACTGGATCTCAAATCGCGAATCCTCTTCGCTGAAGATCTCGTCGCCCTCGACGATGGGCAGGTTCAGAACGACCTTCTCCCACTCCTCGCTGTCCGCGCGGCGCAGCCGCACGTCCCCCTCGACATAACTCACACGCGCAACGCGGTCGGTTACCTCGGGGATATCATCGTCCGGGAACATCGCACCGGCAAAGGTGACGAAGATCAGCGGTAGTAATAACGATAAAATGAATCTGCGTGCCTGGGGATACATGGTCTTTTTTCTCCAATAGAATTATTGGGGCCGACCGGTCGGTGGGCGAAAACTGGCATCCGGATTGGCCTCTAACTCATCCCGAACGCAAGAATCATACCGTTCGAATTCCAGACATCCGCGCTAGCCGTCACCGTATCCGGCGGCTTTTCACCCATTTAACCGACATCCGATATAGTGTAGGCTCGAAACCAGAGCTAAACCAATTCGTGTAAATTATTCGAGCGCGAGCTTTTGCTTGATTATATAGGGCCTCGACGCGACGAACATCTCCCCATTGTCATTGAATGTTATTCCAAATGCCTGTGTCGCCTTGATCGGCTCGAGGATCTTGCCCTCGCGGTTGACCACGACGATCGAGCTCGTATCCGTCACATAAATATTCCCGGCCGGGTCGAGCGCAATGCCGTTCGGTGACCTCACTCCGGTAGGTATGCGATTGAGAAACTTGCCGTCCTTCGAAAATCTAATGATATCGCCGCCCCTCCGCTCGACCATGAACATCGTGCCCGCACCGTCAACCGCGACCTTCTCAAAACCCACGGACTGGGAACTGGCATCAGATGCCGCCTTCGGAAACTCCTTGATCGTCTTGAGCTCCGGGTCGAGTATAGTGATGCTCCGTTGCCCCACCGCGACCACGCGGCCTTCCGGTGTGACCGCCATGCCTCGCAAATAATACGATTCGTATATATTCAACTGCTCTCGGGTGTCCGCGGCGTAAGAATAGATACCCTTATTGTGCAGAACATAGACGACGCCCTGCCTGTTTGCGGCGATGTCAAAGACCAGGTCCGACCCCTGGCTTTCCCACTGAGTGTTGAACGACCCATCCGGGTTGAACGCCTGTATTCGTCCTCCCGAATAATCCGCGCTGTAGATCATCCCGCGGCCGTCGACCGCCACCGCCCGGTTGTCTTCGAACCGCCCCGCACCCGTACCCTTGCCGCCGATCCTGAGCAATTCGCTCGTACCTTCTGATCCGCCGCCGCCCGGCCCGCCGTCCGCAAGCCGCGTGGGTTCGGTGCTATCGCCGATCACCGGAATCTCTTCCCTTACCGTCAGAAAGATGGCCACCGCAACGCCCGCCAATATCAGAAAAGCGACCACCATCGAAACCACAATAGTGCCGCCGGCAACGGCACCGGCCCGCTTCATAACGACCGGGTCGAGACGGATCTCCTGGCGATTCACCGCTGCTCCCGCGTGCGCCATATCATACCCCTCACCCCGCTCAAGCGCCTCGACGGCATCCTTTGCGGCCCTCAGGCTCGTGTCAAAGGTTTCGCGAAATACCTTGATCGCCTCGATCTTTTTTCCCGAGCTGATCAGCCGCTGCACCTCGGCGATCTTTTCAGCACGCCCGCCGAATTTCCCCGGCGGCGCGAAACGGCTGTCGTTCTGAAAGAACATCTCGCCCGGCACTATCACGCTTGCACCGCAATATCCGCATTTCTGGAACGGCGTTCCTTCAAATTCAAGCGGCGCCGAACACGCTGCACAATTGAAAAGTTTAGGCATACGATTCGAATATATTCCAAGGCCGCTTTATTTGCGAAGCGGCAAATAATGATGACCCCCGCGCGGTAATTATTTTGCCTTTCAAATAGAAAACGGGCACCGATCGGCACCCGCTCCTGTTCTGAATTTCGACAGCTCTAGGCCGCCGCTCCCGGATAGCTCGACCCCAGCTTCGCAGCGTCGCCGCCCGCCAGGTCGTTCAACAGCTCATAGTGGAAATAGTCAAAGCGGGCCGCCACCTGCGGCTCTACCCTCTTTTCGTACATCTCCCTTGAGCGGTCTATGGCCTCCCGCAGCCGGTCATAGAGATCGGCCGACTGCAGCCCTTCCTGGACCCTTTGCTCATTGTAAAGCTTGATCTCCGAGACCAATAGCCTTGCGAACCGCCGGGCATTGGTGTGATATTTCCGCTCGTCGTCCGACACCTCGATAGGAAGTTCAATGCTTCTTCCGCTCGAACGGCCCACCGACGCCGCCGCTGTGGCCACAGGTGCCGCCTCGACATGATGGCCGTTGCCGTTGGAGTATGCCGGAACGGCGGGTTCGGGTTCACGCACGGGTTCAGGCACCGGCTCGGGCTCTGCCGCAGGCTGAAGGTCGTAATGCGACTCCTCTGCCTCTGCTTCCACCTCGGAAACTTCGTAAACCTCAGGCTCTTCCGTGACCTCCTCAACCTCGTGCACCTCTTCAACATGCTCAACCTGTTCGGGCTCAGCTTGTACTTCCTGCACCGGCTCGGGCTCCGCCGTGGGTTGCGGATCGCTTACCGGCTCGGCCGCCTCGGGCTGCACCGGCTGCTCAACTGCTGCCGGCTCTGCCTTTACCTCAGGCCCCGGTGCCGGAGCGGCCGCCTGCTGCCCGGCTGCTCGCAGCTCGACCGTCAGGCCCGCAACGCGGACCATCATTTCAAGAGCATCGATATTTATTGCTACGCCGTCACGTCCAAGGTCGGCATATAGAACAGCCACCCCGCGGCCGCGTGCCTTTAGCGGGATCGCATACATCTGCTGCGGCGATCCGAGGCCGAGCTCATCGAGGAACAACGCATTTTCCCCCGCCCCGCTTCCTTCCGAACGCTGCGTCGTTAAACTGTTAACTGCATTCGCCAGGATCGTGTCGGCCGAAACCGGTACGCGGACGCTGTCCGTCGGCTGCGAACCGTTGCCGATCTCCTCGCCAAAGCTCTTCCATGCCGTTAGCTGGTCGTGACGAACGATAAAGAAAACCCCTCGCGGTGCGAATTGTGACGCGTGCTCAACAAGAGCCCCAAGGATATCGGCCTGCGTTTTCCGCGAGCTGATGTCGTCGAGCGCGGCATTGATCGCGTCCAGGCGCGATTCGCCGCCGGCCGCGGGCCCGAGCTTTTCGGCTTCGCTGAATGCGGTGGCGGTGAGTTTCGCCCCTTCATCCCGTGAGAGCCTGAGGTGCTCGGTGACCGATTCCAAAAATCCTCGGTCCAGCTCGCCGTTCGCCTCTAGCCTGGTCGCCATCGACCTCACTGCCTCATCGATCTGAGAGCGGTGCTTGGCAAACTCGGCATCCAGATTTTTCTGAAATTCGGCAAATTCATTTCGAACGGCATCGAACGAGCCGTTTAGATAACTCTCGAATTCAGCCTTTAGACTTTGTTCGAGTTCTTCGCTGGTCACTATGGGTTTCCTCCAAATGGTTGAGAATAGGACATATCCGGGCGTGAGAATTATTCGTGGTATGGGCCGGAATTATTGCGGTGCGGTTAGCGGAGCTGCGCGGGAAAGCAGCGTCCTTTAGAAATTATCGCGAAAACGGGCTCGAAATGTCAAGATTTTCTTGCCCGGCGGGTAATTATTT
>JAEWBM010000155.1 GCA_023391155.1 Acidobacteriota bacterium | reverse complement strand
GTTGTCCTCATCACGCTCCTCGGGGGTCTCGGGGGTGACGGATTGCTCGAGCCGCTGAGCCTCTTTCTTATCCCGCGACGCGGTGAAAGGCTCGGCGATCAGCGAGGTCAGCGCGTAGAGGGGCTTTACGGCGGGAAGCAACGCGAGCAGGATGCCCTCTTCGCGGCCGTTGCTGATCACACGCGGCAGCACCTGACGAAATACCGCGACGGTCAAGATGCTTATCAACAGGGCCCCGATCACGACCTGAGTTCGAGTCGCGAGCCGGTCAAGCAAAACAACAGCGACCAGGATCGTAAACGAGATCAGGAGAAACTGGATGGAGGTCGAGATCGCCGATCTGAACCGCGGGCGATGTTCGATGATCTGCCGGAGAAAAGCGGCCGCCGAGGGTCGATTCGATTCCTCGGCCTCCCCGGCCAGCCGGCGAAGCGAAAGGTCGGAAAGATGAGAGAACGCCATATCCACGGTCGCCAAAAACGTAAGAGCGATCAGGATGGCAATGCCAACGGGTATAGCGATTTCCATAGACTGTCAGGCAAATGTTAAGGCGCGTGCGGAGGTAAATGCAAATCCGCGGGAACCGAGAGACGCGAGGCCGCGGCCGCGTCGAGAAGCCAGATCAATCGATTCTGCCCTGGATCGACCATTGCGGCGGGAAGCTCGTTCGGGCCATCATCGGCAAAGATCTGCTCGACGATCTCGGACTTTCGCTCACCCGAAACAAGAAAAACTACAAGTCTTGCGGAATTGATAGCCGGAAGCGTGATGGTGAACCGGTTCTCACCCGTTGCCGGGATCGAGGTCGAAACGGCCCACCGATCGCCTTCGTGCAAGGCTTCGCTGCCCGGGAATAGAGACGCTGTATGCCCGTCCTTGCCGAGTCCGAGCAGGACAAGGTCAAATCCGCCGCTTCCGCGCAGCTTCATTTCGTAATCCCGAGCAGTTGTCTCAGAATCGCCGAGCTCGGTTTGCCATCTAAATATTTGAGACGGGTCGATGCCGAGTGGCCGCAGCAGCGCATCGTTCGCCATCCTGAAATTGCTGCGATCATCATCGGGCGGCACGTCGCGTTCGTCTCCAAAGTAAAAGCGGATATTCTCCCACGCGACCCGTCCTTTATATTCATCCGTCGCGAGCAGCTCATAAGCCGCTTTGGGGGTGGAGCCCCCTGCAAGAGCGACGTTGAATGTGCCGCGTTCATTGATCGCTCTTTTAGCGGCGAAGATAAAAATTCCCGCCGCCCGTCTTGCAAGCTGAGCCGGGCCGTCGAGAATCTCGACCTGCCCCTTATTCGCCATCGCCCTCATGTACTGTGTTTTTCCATCTCCGGCCGTCACGTTCTATCAGTTCATCGGCATCTTCGGGCCCCCAACTGCCGGCCGCGTAATTTGGAAAGTCGGCTTCCGTCTCAGCCCATTTGTCCAGTACCGGCTGGACGATCCCCCAGCTCGCCTCGACCATGTCGGCCCGCTGGAATAATGTCGCGTCGCCGGTCATCGCGTCGAACAACAGCCGTTCATAACCGGTCGCGATCTGCTCACCGAAATGCTCTGAGTAATTAAAATCCATATCGACGGCGCCGATCCGCACCATCGGCCCGGGGATCTTCGCCCCGAAATGCAGAGTTATCCCTTCGTCCGGCTGGATGTGTATCTCGATCCGATTGGTTTCGAGATGGCCGACCGGGGTCTCGCGAAAAAGCGCAAAGGGGGCCTGCTTAAATTGGATAACGATGGAAGAGTGCTTCGTCGGCATTCGCTTGCCGGTCCGTAGATAGAACGGCACCCCGGCCCACCGCCAGTTGTCGATCGAAAGTTTCAAAGCGGCGAACGTCTCGGTCCGGGAATCTTTAGGGACCTTTTCTTCTTCGCGATATCCCTCCGCCGCTTCGCCGTTGACCTCGCCGGGGCCGTATTGTCCGCGCACGGCGCATCTGCCGGCCTCGTCGCCGCTCAAACAATCGATGGCGTCAAGTATCTTCATCTGCTCGTTACGAACCGGATCGGCCGCGAACGAGACGGGCGGTTCCATCGCGGTGAGCGTGACGAGTTGAAACAGGTGGTTCGGGATCATATCGCGCAGCGCACCCGCCTGGTCATAGTAACCGCCCCGACCCTCCACACCGAGCGTCTCAGCGACCGTGATCTGAACATGGTCGATGAAATTGCGGTTCCAGATCGGTTCAAAGACGCTGTTCCCAAAGCGGAAGACAAGCAGATTCTGCACCGTTTCTTTGCCGAGGTAATGGTCAATGCGATAGATCTGGCTTTCGTTGAGTATCTCGAGAAGTTCGCGGTTAAGCTCTTTGGCCGACTCGAGCCCGCGGCCGAACGGCTTTTCAAAGACGAAGCGTCGCCACCCCTCGCTCTCGTCGCCCAAGCCGTGTTTCACGGTCTTTTGGGCCACGCCTGCGAACAGGCCGGGCGGCACCGCCATATAGAAAAGGTAGTTTGGCGGGATCGACAGATCCTCCCCAACCTCGGCGAGCAGGCTCTTGATATCAGAGAACAGAGCTTTATCCTCGTCGAAATCGCCTCCGGTATAATAGGTTCGGCCACAGAACCATTTGAGGCTTTCCGCATCGCCGTTAGTGCCCGCGAATTCGCTGAGAGCATCGGCCATATCGCGTCGAAACTCTTCCGACGACAGCTCTTGCCGACCCACGCCGATAACGGCAAAGCTCTCGGGTAAATGTCCGTCTTTGGCCAGGTTATAGAGGGCAGGAAAAAGCTTTCGTTTGGTCAGGTCTCCGGTCGCACCGAAAATGACCATTATGCAGGGCTCGGCCGAGCGGGTATTAAGCGTCATCAGATACCGAGTTTATCACGCAGCTCCAACTCACGCGCGTTCATCTCGCCGCCGTCCGTCTCGTGATCGTAACCGCAAAGATGCAGAACTCCGTGCAGGATCAATTGCTTTATCTCCACGTCAAGCGTCAGGCCGTTCTCTTCCGCCTGACGCACGGCCTGTTCTGCCGAAATGACGATATCGCCGAGAAAGGCAGTTGCCGGTTGCCGGTCGCCGATTTCGATCACTGCCGAGACTTCAAATTCGTCGGGTTCATGGGGAAAGGAAAGAACATCGGTCGTCGCGTCCTTCCCGCGAAAGAACTTATTCAGCTCCCGCATCCGACGGTCCGACACGAATGCCACCGCCGCATCACCGCCGTCGGCCTCCTTCACCGCCGCAATCACCTCAGCCAAAAAGCCCGCAAACTCGCGGGCTTCACACTTAACTTTACGTTGGAGATTTACGATCATTTGCCCTATTCCGGACCCAGGTCTTCAGAGCCGTAAAACTGGATAACTAACACACGAGCGAGTTCCGCCGCCCCTCTTTCGTCGTGATGCTCGCTCATATAAAGAGCGTCACGAGCAATGCGTTTATCCGCCTTTAACGCACCTGAGAACTCCTTCCAATCGTCATACTTGCCGCGCTCAAACAGGGATGCGATAGCCATTCGTGTCCAACGTTCATCTTTTAGGTTACGGTGTTTCATTGGCCAAGGACCCTCGCGGACAGAATGATGCCGATCTCGTTTAACCGCCCAACAACTTCGTTCCAGGTTTTGAGCTTGGGGTCCAAAAATCTTAGCTGCTCAAAGCCATGTTTACGGTCACTGAGATCATGGGGATCGGGGGCTAACAATTTCTTTATAACTTCGACTATTATCCGCTCTTTTCGTTCCCATTGAAATTTCTCGTCTATTGTTGCAAGCACCTCCGCTACCTCCTCGGTACTTCTCAGACATGTAAGCTCGGCAAGGTCGAAATAGTCCCGCGTATAGTTTCGGTCATAGGCGAGGTAAGCTTTCGTCAACAACAGCTCTTCAAGAGTCGGTATAACAAGAGGGCCGTATTTTGTCTCGATCTCAAGAGTTTGGATAGGCGCCGTCCGACGAAGCTGGCGATATCCGATCTCAATATCGCCTAAAGATCCTAGGATCAATACAGGGGCGTTCACCCGAGCTTCTTTCCAACCGGGTAATTCAAGAAGCCTCTCTCGGATCGATTCAAATCGCTGAGATAGATCCGAAAGTACAAAGTCGATGTCTGAAGACAGCCGATGATGAGCGAAAAGGGAACATACCGTGCCTCCCAAAGCCACACTTCCCGGCACTTCTCTTTGAGCGGCCACCCCGGCCCTTACAATTGCAAGCAGCTCTTCAGGAACTTCCAACTTCATTATTGGACTTTTGCTCATACGCCTGCACGATCATCTGCACCAGTTTGTGCCGAACGACATCTTTCTCGGTGAAATAGCAAAATTCGATGCCCTCAAGGTCGGTCAATATATGCTCAGCTTCTTTCAAGCCGCTCTTTTGACCGCGGGGCAGGTCGATCTGCGTTTTGTCGCCGGTGACCACGGCCTTTGAGCCAAAGCCGATGCGGGTCAGGAACATCTTCATCTGCTCGCTGGTGGTGTTCTGTGCCTCGTCGAGGATGATAAAGGCATCCGCCAGCGTCCGCCCGCGCATAAATGCCAGCGGAGCTATCTCGATGATCCGCTTCTCAAGCATCTTGGTTACCTTTTCGGCATCGACCAGGTCAAATAACGCGTCGTACAGCGGCCTTAAGTAAGGATCGACCTTGTCCTGCAGATCGCCGGGCAAAAAGCCGAGCCGCTCGCCCGCCTCGACCGCGGGCCGTGTCAGGATTATCCGGCTCACCTGCTTCTTGAACAGGGCATCGACCGCCATCGCGACCGCCAAAAAGCTCTTACCGGTACCGGCTACGCCGATGCCGAATACGAGGTCGTTCGTTGCAATGGCGTCCAGATATTTCCGCTGATTCGCCGTCTTTGGGGCAACCGTCTTCTTGCCCGACGGGTTGAAACGGTTGCGGGTAAAGTGGTCCTTCAGGCTATAGGCCCGGTCCTCGGCGATCTGTTTGAATGCGTCCTTCAACTCTTTATCGGTAAAGGTCTGCCCCTCGTCAAACAGTTCGCCAAAATCGCGGAGGATCGTCTCGACCGTGGCGATGTCGCGCGGGTCGCCGTCCAGCAACAGTTCATTTCCACGCGCGCCGATGCTGACATCGAGCAGCGATTCTAAATATTTTATGTTCTGATCCTGTACGCCGAACAGCGTGTGGAGGCCCTGGGGCGGCAGTTGAAGTTTTCTGAGATCGTTCAAATTATAACGTCCTGAAATGTGATAAACGGTACAGAATGAGGCTACTAGAAGCCCGTTTCGATGTCAACGAATTATCATTCGCGCCGACCCTCGCAAAATTTTTCTAGGCTCTGGCATACCCGTTGCGTTATACTCGGGTGTATCGAACAAAACGTATCAATTTGATGCCCATAGGGGCAGAAAAAGGGGGAAGTAGTATGCTGACAAATCTCGATCTCACACAGGGCACGGCGGCGGCCGCCGCTCCGGCAAAGGACACCACGACCGTTGAGGCTCCCGCCGCAGACATCGCTATAAAGCGAAAGATCGGCACGGGTGATCTTTCCCGTGAAAACCAGATCTATACGCGGGCTTGGGCCATTTACGGCAGAGCGAAGAATCGCCGCGCAGCACGTGCTGTCAGCATTCTATAGAGTGACAAGGAGGTATGTATGTCACAGGGTGATAAGGACAAATACACGGACAAACAGAAAAGGAAAGCAGAACATATAGAGGAAAGCTATATGGACGAGGGCGTTTCGCGGAAAGAAGCGGAGAAACGCGCCTGGGCCACCGTCAACAAACAGGACGGGGGCGGTAAAAAGCCGGGGGGCTCGGGACGGCGTAAGTCATCATCTGTAACTTAAAACAATGGCAAAAGGAAAGGACCAAAAGGGCAAACGCCCCAAAAACCCTTTGCCCAAACAGCACCAAAAGAGGCCGGGGCTTGAACACAAGATCGAGCCGCGGCCTCAATATCTTGCCCCCGGGTATAAGGGCTCCGGCAAGCTGAAAGGGTAGACGGCGTTGATAACCGGCGGCGATTCCGGCATCGGCCGCTCGGTCGCGGTGCTTTTCGCCCGCGAGGGCGCGAATGTCGCCATCGCATTTCTTCCCGTCGAGCGTAAGGACGCGAAAGAGACGGCGGCCGCCGTCGAGAACGAAGGCGGCAAATGCCTGCTGCTCAGCGGCGATGTCGCCGATCCCGCGGTCTGCCGCAAATGGGTCTCAAAGACCGTAAAGGAATTCGGCGGCCTCGACATCCTTGTCAATAACGCCGCCTATCAACAGCATCAGCCCACGATCGAAGACGTTTCCGACGATCAGTTCGATAAGACATTTAAAACAAACATCTACAGCTATTTCTATATGGCAAAGGCCGCGCTTGAGCATATCCCGCGCGGCGGTGCCATCATAAACTGCGGCTCCATAACCGGCCTCGAGGGCAGCAAAGAGCTGCTCGATTATTCGGCCACCAAAGGCGCCATCCACGCCTTTACCAAGGCGCTCGGGCAAAACCTTGCCGAAAAGGGGATCCGCGTCAATTGTGTCGCCCCCGGCCCGGTCTGGACCCCTCTCAACATCGCCGACAAACCGGCGGAAGAGGTAGCCAAACACGGCGCCGACACCCCCATGGGCCGCCCCGCCCAACCCGAAGAGATCGCCCCCGCCTTCGTCTTCTTCGCCTCAAACGCCGACTCCGGCTACATCACCGGCGAGGTCCTTACCCTACTTGGCGGCGAAACCGCCGCAGGTTGAGTTGAGAATCGAAAACGGAGAGCGGAAAATGTCGATCCGTTTCTGTGTCTTCATCTGTGTCTTCTGTGGTAAGTCTTTTTGCCCGCGAATTTACGCGAATAAACGCGAATTAAGATAACCACGAAAGAACAAATCAAAACCACAGAATTCACATAATGAAGACACAGAATGAACGGGCCGCTGAACGCGGATCGGGCGGATCAGGAAGATGTAGGCGGATCGTTGAATTCCTAGTACCATCACTCATCACTCGTCCCTTTTCATCTGTGTTCTTCGTCTGTGTCTTCTGTGGTAAGTTTTTGCCTGCGAATTACGCGAGTAAACGCGAATTAAGATAACCACGAAAGAAGAAAAGAAGAAATAAAGCGGGAACACAGAAAGGCACGGAAAGAAGACACAGAATGCTCGAACTCGCCATTCTCCCTTGTTCATTCTCCAATGTCCATTCGTTCGCCATTCTTATTCTCCATAGCCCCGGGCTTCAGCCCGGGGTCAAGGTTCGCAAATCGTCAAGGGAGGGGCTTTAGCCCCGACAGAGTTCGCTATCGATCCACGAGCGATCAGAGGGACCAGCGACCGCCCAGCCGGGACGGAGCATACTGTTTTCGTTTATAATATGGTCGGGAACTTGTTCGGAAGGGCGTCCGGGTGTTCGATGATGGGGCAATGGCTTTACACCTTGGAAAACTCCCCTCTACTCCCGTCTTTTCAATTCGGTTTCGCATCGTCCAAGAGAGATTTGAGGAGTTGACAATGGAACATCTACATAATCGTGCCGTCGTCGCAAGAAACAAGCGTGTGATCTTTGGCTTCCTTCTGCTCGCAACTCTTTCCGTCATGTCTTGTGATCCTGAGATGGCTCACTTAAAAAATAACGACATGAATGGTCGCGAACCGAGCGAGGGCGTTCGAACGCCTAAGACCAGCATTGACCCCGAATTTGAAAAGAATCGCAAAAAGTGGGGAAATCATAGCATCGCTCATTACAGAATGACGATCACCGCAAGTCAAGGTGGGAATATTACCTTTCCCGGACCTGCGGAGATTGAAGTGATGAATGGAGTGGTGAGGACGCTAAGTATCCCCTCGATCACTGAGGTGGATGATCTGGTTCATAAACGATGGGAGCCGGTCAACACCATCGAGAAGATCTTCGACTTGATGGAAAAAGGTTATGCTGACGGTGCAAACGTTGATGCGGAATATGACGAGAAGTTCGGTTACCCCAAAGACGTCGAGATTGACGACTTTAAGAAAGGAATCGACTCTTGGACGATAATCAAGATCGCTGATCTTGAACCCTTGGATCGATAGGCTTAGCTGCACAAGATGTTATTAACCGTTGAATACAATCAGACAGGATTCGTTGAATTCTTTATGGATGAGGAAGGGCGCGAAGCTCTTGTAACCTTGCTAAATAGGCTCGACGTCAAAAACCGGGATATAGACCACGATCATCTGATGACGCCAGCTTGGGCCGGTGACGAGCTGAGTGAAGAGCTTCAGAACGCGGACAATGTCCTAATAAATAAGCTGAATTTGATTCTTGTACGTTGACCCCGGTTTCGATCCATTATACAGGTTAGCGAAAGAACCATGCCGTCGCTGAATGCGACAATCATTCGTTATTTCGAAGTCGTTGTTGCTCCCCTTCAGGGAGCGGTGATGGGGCCCGCTTACCCCAGGGTTCCGGCTTCGCCTTCACCCTGGGCTATTATATTTGTCGCTTTCAGCGACGGGAACACGGTGCTGAACCGCTTTAGCGAGCGCGATCGGTGATTTGCAGCCGCCGGTTTGCGGGAGCGGTCAACTCGTCGCGGAGTGCTCCGGTCAATAACCGGCACGCCGCAGCTGAGCTATCTGACAGATGAGCTAGATGAGAAGATAAGTCGATGAAACGTATATTTATATTATTGTTTGTGGCGCTTTCACCGATCGTTTCGGCGCAGGATCACAAAGATCAAAAAGATCTGGTTCCGAAATACGAAATTGTTTCAAATATGTCGAGGCAAGATGACCTGGCGAACCATCGTACTATTTATGTTTTGTTGGATAGCGACACATTTGAGCTCGATCAGGTTAGCTGGGTGATCCGTTCCCTTGAATCGAAATATTGCTCACCCTTCAGTCTTCGAATGGTGATATTTTCGGATCGGGAGATGCTGGAATCGCAAAGGCGCGGTACCGCTTCGGACATTGTCACCTTTGACCGGTCCCCAGCGGGGCGAAAGGCACTGATCGATCACTTGCGAAAGATATATCCGCCGCCAACCGGGTATATGCGAGCTTTTTACTACCGTAACAAGCACCACGAATATTTTGAGTATTCTCCCAAATCCGATTCCATCGAAATAGAGCGGTACATTCTTCGTGATCCGAGCGCACGTTTGGGCGACACAACGCGTCATTCGTTTGAGGCTACGAAATGCGAATCCGGAGTCGATTAGGAATGCTCATCGAGCTTGCGTGATCGCAATACTCAAGAATCCGGCTTCGCCTGCACCCTGGGCTATTATATTTGTCGCCTTCAGCGACGGGAACTCGGCGTGAACAGAATTTGCGAACGCGACCGGTGATCCGCAGCCGCCAGCTCGCGGAAGCGGGCAGCCCGTCTGGGAAGGGTAAATATGTGGAAACTTATCGCTTCAGTTAATTTGCTGCTAGCTCTTTCGACTTCTTTAGCGGGCCAATCATCCGCCGAAGTTTTCGTAGACTCGATGATTTCGCTTGAACGTAGCGAATGCTTCGGCACATGTCCAAATTATAAGGTCACGATTTGGGGGGATGGAAGATTGATTTATGAAGGCATCAAGTATGTTAAAACAGAGGGAACAATTACTGCCAAGGTCGCGACGAAGCAGTTTCAAGAATTGATGGCTGCATTTAGAAAAGCTAAATATTTCAAACTGCGTGATTCTTACGCATATGAAAAAGACGGATGTACAGCTATGGTGTCCGACGAGTTTTGGGCGTATACAACTATCCAAATTAACAGCCGGAAGAAGTCGATCAGGCACTACATGGGCTGTTATGAGGGAAGCGATAAGTTCAACCTAGAATTGCAGAGGCTTACCGAATTGGAAAACAAAATTGATGAAATTATTAAGATTGAACAATGGATTGGTACTAAAGAGGAGCGTAATAAATTTCAGTATTTCATAAAAGTACAATGACGCAGGTCAAGTGGTAATATCCCGGAACAAACGAGCATAGTGGAAGGAATACGCAGCAGCGGGAACTGGTTGCGGACTTCTCCAATCGAATAACCAGCGCGCCGCATTTGATTGTTCCGAAGCGGCCGGAGGGTGATCCGGAACGCGGATCGTCCGCCGTCAACGTCCGATCCCGGCCAGTCCTGAACATCTCTAGCGAACGCAATCGGTGATTTGCAGCCGCCGGTTCGCGGGAGCCGGCAACTCATCGCCGAGTGCTCCAGAATTACCGTAGTCCAGGCGTGGCCACGATTTCCCACATTTAGAACGCGAAGGCAATTTAGCATCAGAGAATTATGTGTTTGAAGGTTTCTCGATCTAACGCAAACCGGTTATGGCTCTTGGTTATGGTTTTTATGACATTCTGGTCCGGGTGTCAGTCGTACGCGATAGAGCATGATCCCGCAGCCGCCGGGAAAACCGCAATTGCGTTCGCCGAAGCCGCTTTTGTTGACAAAGAATATGAATCGGCATTGAAATTTCTGCCGGAGGATCGAGATGATTCATTTACCGCTGATACCCTAAAGACTCTTGTATCTCATACTCATACAGGCTTAGACCTTCCACGATCGGTCGAGCTGCTAGCCTATGAGATAGTTCCGGGCCAGCGAACCATAAAGATCTTCTTGAAGGCTTCCTCGGCAAATCCAAATCCGCACTATTATCAGCTAATTCTGTCCGGGGACAAGTCGTCGGGTTATAAGGTCATCGAATTTTACGGCAACTCTCGGGAATTCCCCTTTTCGCAGCTCCGCAGGAACTTTTGATCTATCAGGGCAATTGGTGATGGGGAACGGCCCAAACAACCCGATCGGTGAATATGTGTATGACGGAGAGGGTTGGGGTGACAAGACGATCGCCGGCACGGAGCATACCATTTTCGTTTATAATGCGGATAAGCAACTTGTTGAGGAGAACCCCAGAATTGCAGTAACACAGGCGTGGCCCCGACTCGAGGTATGCTTGGGAAAACTGAGATATGGAAGATTACCTCCGCGATGTTTTATATCAGTTGATTGAAGACGCTGCCTCGTTAAAGCGAAGTGCTAGTAGTGAGTTCGAAAAGGGCGTTTTGACTGGTTATTATCAAGTTATCGCAAGGCTGCTCAATCAAGCCGAGGTATTTGGCGTTGCTCATAGACTCCCAGAAGAGCTGCGAAGCTACTGCCCTGAAGACCTATTCGACGAAAATAAAGACGGCAGGATCAATAGATTTTAGGGCTTGCTTCGATGTACTAGGCACGGCATTTCATCCACAACGCGCGGGAGCCGTGACCGCGATCCAACTCGTCAAAGCCGCCCGCCCGCTTTATCGGACAGCTTCCAGTTTTCAGCTTCCAGCTTCCAGTTTATTTCTCGGTTTGAAACGGGCGGCGGGCTGGATGTATAATTTCTTCGGCTTACAGTGCGGGACCGGATCCCCTCACCGGGCGGTTCGAGCTTCTTCACTCACAATACCCATCAATTGAGGAAAAACTTAATGTCTTTACGCTCTTATCGCGTCTCTCGAGCGGGACGTGTGTCTCTCACGCTTGGTATGTTATCGCTCGCGTGTTTTGTTGTCTCCGCTTATATCCTGGCTCCCTCGTCATCGGCACAGCGGGCTATTGCGCAGCCGATCGGCAAGGCGCTCGGCAGCACGATCGGCCGGTGCGATTCGGCGATGCTCGATGTCGAGGCTAACGGCGTATCGACGCCCTATTCGACGCTGTCGGCGGCCTTTCTCAACATAAATCTCGGCGTGCACACCGGCGAGATCGTCATCGAGGCCTGCGGAGACACGTCGCACAGCGGATCCGCCGTCATCAACAGCAGCGGGGCCGGTTCGGCCGACTATTCGCACATCACGCTCCGGCCGCTGGCGGATGGCGTCCGCATCGCCGGCACCCCCGCCGCCGGCAAAGGCGTCATCGAACTAAACGGCGCCGACAACATCACCATCGACGGCGACAACCCCCTCACCCCCGGCACCAACCGCAACCTGACGATCGAGAATGCCGGCAGCGAGATACTGGCGCACACGCATGTCATAAGGATTGCGATGAATACCTCGGGGCTGGCATTGACCGCGACCGGGAACACGATCCGAAATCTGAACCTGATCGGAAATGTTAAGGACGGCAATAAGGCCACAGTTACCGGTAATTCGTCGTCCGCGAGCATGACATATGGCATATTGGGGGCGGGCGGCGGATCGGATACGAATGCTCCGTCCCCGATTACGAGTGCAACGCCGACGATCGCCGCGTCCGCGTCTGCCGCTAACCTCATGATCGATAATAATTCGATCCGCTCTGTAGGGCGCGGTGTATCTCTTAATGGCGCCGCCGACAACGTATTCGGCAACCTCCATATACTCGACAACGACATCGGTAATCCTACGACGGGAGAGGCTGACCAGGTTTATGCCATCGGTGTGGCGGTTCGCGGTTCAGAGGATGCTCTGATCGACGGTAACAATATTTGGATCGAGAGCTATCTGGACTTCTCGCCGGCAGGCGGGATCCGTGCGTTGGATCACGGGTTCCTATTGACCAACAATACCGGCGTGGGATCCGGAACAAGGTTCGAAAGGAACAAGATCTATCGGGTCAAGAATAATAACCCCGCCACTCAACCCGTTACCGGTATCGCACTCTCGCGAGGTTCCGGCCATCAGGTTATCAATAACTTTGTGATGGGGATATTGAACAATAACGTGACCGGTAATGGGTTCACCGCGACGGGGGCGAGTGCCGGCATACGTACTATCACCGCCGGCGACAACTTCAAAATTCTCCATAATTCGGTCCACCTTACCGGAACGGTTTCCGGAACGGGTGGCGCGATGATGACCGCTGCCTTAGCCCTGTGGAACGCAAACAGCAACAGCGATCGAACTGAGATCCGAAATAATATCTTTTCGAATCAGATCTCGGGAGGCCATCCCAATTCGCGACACGTAGCTGTTTACCTGCCTTCCGGGATGCTATCCACCTATCGAGTTCTTCTCGATAACAATGCCTATTTTCAAGGATCCGCAGCAAATAGCAGATTAGCTCAAGTAGGGACGACAGTTGGGGGCGGCAACTACGACGCTGCGGATTTCAGTTCCACCGAAAGAAGCAATAGTTCAAACTTCAGGACATATACGTACAATCTGATCCCTTCGAGCATCCACGAAAACGATTCCGGCTCTTTCGCCGAGGTTGGGGCGCCGCCGTTCGTTTCGGATACGGATCTGCATTTGGTGCCGGCGAGCGGGTTTCAGATCGAGGCGGGGGGCGCGGATGTCGGGGTTGCGTCGGACATTGACGGGCACTCAAGGGACGGGTCGCCGGAGATCGGCGCCGATGAACTCTTTGCTCCGACCTCGGCCGGTGTGACGCTCTCCGGGCGGGTGGCGACCGCCGGCGGACGCGGGATCTACGGCGCGCGCGTTTCGCTCACCGGCCCCGGCGGCACGGCCTACGCCGTCACCAATCCCTTTGGCCATTACCGCTTTACCGATGTCCCCGCGGGTATCTCGGCCGTTATCTCCGTCACCGCGAAAGGCCGCACATTCGCCGCGCCCTCACGGATGATCACGGTGGACGGCGACATCTTCGGGATCGATTTTATCGCCGGGCAATAAAGAAATGCCGTGCCGCGGGCATTGCGTCCGCTGCACGGAATCGTTTCTACCGGCGTCCGGCCGATCGCTTACCGCCCGCCCGTCAATGCATCGGAGATCAACTGGATGTCCATGTCCGAATTGACCGGCATCACCATCGGGGTAAAGCTGTATTGCTTCTTCGTACCGGTGATGGTGTATGTCGCCCCGGCCGGGACGTTCTCAAGCCGAAAATAACCGAACGGGCTCGAACGCGCGAACGACGTCCACGAAGCGCCGTCCGTTATCCGCACTATCACATTCGCCAGCGCCCTTCCGCCGGGGGTCACTGCCTGCCCGGTGATCGTCACCGCGCCCTGCGGCGCGGCCGCTATCCACGTCGCCCCCGAAAATACCTCCGATGTCGTCCAGGGATTTGTGATCGGATCGAGATATTCGTTGCCCACCAGGTCATATACATAACTGTTGCCCGGCTGATCGGTGACCATATAGGCGATGCCGGCATCCGATATCGCCAGCGCGTCAACGTCCGCC
>JAEWBM010000134.1 GCA_023391155.1 Acidobacteriota bacterium | reverse complement strand
GTTCCGTGAACCGTCAGCGGATAGTTTATCGCTGCCTGCATCAAAAATCGGTTCAGCACCGTACCGTAATCTCCGTCGTAATCAAATCGGTTGATGAGCACCTCGTCCATCATCGTCTGCTTGGTCTGGGTGCCCCAGACGATGCCCTGGTGCAGATCCGTGATCCTCAATTTGTCGTTCCGTGCATAGAACCAAAAAAAGAGCTGGTCCTGCGTTTTCGTCAGATGATAAACGCTCCCCGGGCTGACCGGGTAAAGTATCTCCTGCTCATGGATCTCACCGTTCTCGCCCGTCACTTGAACGTTCAGATACCCTTCCGGAATCATCGTCGGGAACGCACCATAGCCGTAAACGCCCATCGTCCCCAGGTGTACAAGATGAACATCCAACTGCGATTCGACGATTGCACATAGGATGTTGTGCGTCGCATTCAGATTGTTGTCGACCGTGTAACGCTTTTGCGGTGAACCCTTCATCGAATACGGGGCGGCACGCTGCTCTGCGAAATGCACCGCAGAATCGGGCTTCTCGTCCTCTATGAGTTGAAGCAAGCCTGCGTAATCCTTCGCGACGTCCAGCTTTACGAATCGGATCTGCTTGCCCGAAAGTTCTTTCCAGGCGTCAAGCCGCTCCGTGACCGACGCTATCGGTGTCAGCGATTGCACACCCAACTCTACGTCAATTTCCCGCCGCGAAAGGTTATCCACAATTACGATCTCATGACCGAGATCCGAAAGGTGCAGCGCGGTTGCCCATCCGCAAAATCCGTCGCCGCCAAAGATCAAAGTTTTCATAATGTAGAAGAGTCCAAACTATCTTTATGTATCAAGGGCGTAGCAATGTCCTGATTCTCGAGGCCCGCGTATGATGTAATTGGACTTACCGTACGATATAGTACTTTGTAGCGTTAAACCACGGCCGCCTCACCGGGAGCCGCCGCGGCCTGTGGCCACTTAACGAGTTTAGTCCATCGGGTATGCCAATCAAAACGGCCCATATAACCAACTATTACCATAAGGATTCGGGAGGCATCAGAACAGCCTACAATTCACTGCTTGCCGCAGCCGAACGCCGTAAGTGCCCGATGTTTCTCATCGTCCCCGGCGAGACCGAAGAGGTCGTCCGCCTCTCCGACTACACAAAGATCTATTATGTTCCGGCGTCCACATCCCCGCTTGCAGACAAGCGGTATAGGCTGATAATGCCCTGGCAGTACATCCCGAACGGCTCGATCGTCCGCCGCATCCTGATGGAAGAAATGCCGGACGTCATTGAGGTTCGCGACAAATACGCCCTCAGCATATTCGGCACCGTCGTTCGGATCGGTAAATTTGAGGAGCTGAACCGCCCGATGCTGGTCAGCTATTCCTCAGAGCGTATGGACGACAACGTGGCGACCTATGTTTCTAAGGGCCGTTTTTTCCGGTGGATAGCGCGGCGCTATATGGGCAATTACATCATCCCGTCATTCGATTACCACATGACGAATTCTCCCTACACCGCCGAGGAGTTTTTTCTTTCGACCCTGAACAAGCACAACCCCCGACGAATGAACCGGTTCACCAATTGGTGCTGGCGCCGCCTCCGCGGCCCCCGCGTGCCGCTCGAGGAGCGCGTACGCATCCGCCCGCCCGGGGTCAATATCGATACTTTTTCACGAGATCGCAAGGATCCCGCGTTTCGTGAGGCGATGATCAGGCGGTCGGGTGGCTCCGAAAACTCGGTTTTGATCATCTATGCGGGGCGGATCGCTCCCGAAAAGAACGTCGCCCTGCTTGTGGACCTAATGGACCTCCTCTCGAAAGACGGCACGTGCGACTATCGCCTGTTGGTAGCCGGCGGGGGTCCACTCGCGGAATGGCTGCAAGACGAAGCCGACAAACGCTGCCCCGGCCGTATCACCCAGCTCGGGCATCTCGATAAAGCGGAACTCGCAAACTACTACGCCAACGCTGACGTCTTTGTCCACCCGAATCCACGAGAGCCGTTCGGCATCGGCCCGCTTGAGGCGATGGCGTCCGGCGTCCCCGTCGTCGTGCCCGATTCCGGCGGGTTGCTTTCTTACGCCTCGGATGAAAACGCCTGGGTCACGCCGCCGGCCGCGGAAAGCTACGCAGCGGCGATCGTCGAGATCGTCTCTCAACCCGACCTTCGATCCCAAAAGATCAGCAGGGCATTTGAAGCGGTCGAGGCAAATGTCCAGAGCAATGCCGCCGAACGAATGCTCGAGACCTATCACGAACTCTTCGACGACTTTAATAGTCGAAAAGAGCTGTTCGCCGATACCGAAGCCGCTAAGAAATTCGACTACATTTCCCTGCTCGGCTGATAATGGCACCCTCCCCCTTCAAGGAGTTCGCAAAAGTTTTAGCGTATAATGCATTAATAGACATCTTTCGAAAGCGGATGCGGCGGCCTTTTGGGGTTGACTTTTGATGCCCGCGACGGCGACGGAAATGAACATAGGGAGGAGATTAGATCGATGAAGACACAACTCGCAATTATTCTGGCAATAACATTTTTGATGGCGGATACCGCGTGCGCACAAAAGCCCCCGGCACAAAAGCCCGCTGAGCAGAAAGCCGAGCAAACCGCCCCGCCGGACTGCAAACAGGTCTCTCTAGGCGAGCCAAACACGCCGGAACAGAAACCCGCATTCCCTGACCAGACCCGTGCCTGTGCGGTCGAGACCTCTGTCCCGCTGGCGGTCACGGTCGTCGCAAAAGGGCTTGACACGCCGTGGGCCGTCGAACCTCTGCCCGACGGCAATTTTCTCATCACTGAAAAGCCCGGCCGGTTTCGCATCGTTTCCGCTGACGGAAAGGTCGGCGAGCCGATCGAAGGCCTGCAGCCCGGCGCCGCCGCACCCGAGGGCGAAGCACCCGGACTGCCGACGATCGCCGCCCGCGGCCAGGGCGGTTTGCTTGACGTTGCCCTCAGCCCAAGCTTCGAAAAGGACCGCACTATCTTCTGGAGCTTTTCCGAGCAGCGTGAGGGCGGCAACGCGACGAGCGTGGCGCGCGGCGTTCTGAGCCCTGATATGCGAAAGCTCTCGGACGTCCGCGTCATCTTTCGGGCACTGCCGGTCTTTCCCAACAACATGCACTTCGGCTCCCGCCTTGTGTTTTCTAACGACGGCAAACTCTTTATCACGCTCGGCGAACGTAGTGAAAGCCAGAGGATGCGGCCGCTCGCCCAGGATCTGAATTCACACAACGGCAAGATCGTCCGTATCGACCCCGACGGCACCGTGCCCGCGGATAACCCGTTCGTGGGCCGTGAGGGTGCTCAGGACAACATCTGGACGCTCGGCCACCGCAACATTCAATCCGCGACCCTCGATGACCAAGGCCGGCTTTGGATAGTCGAGCACGGCGCCCGCGGCGGCGACGAATTAAATCTCATCGAGCCCGGCAAGAACTACGGTTGGCCCGTCATCACCTATGGCGAGGAATATTCCGGCCAGCCGATCTCGGGTGGAAGCACAGCGAAAGAGGGCATGGAGCAGCCGGTCTATTATTGGGACCCGGTCATCGCCCCCTCCGGTATGGAATTCTATACGGGCTCGGCATTCCCCGGTTGGAAAGGAAATTTCTTCGTCGGCGGCCTTGTTTCAAAACGGCTCGTCCGGCTGGTAATGAAAGATAACCGCGTCGTCGGCGAAGAGCACCTCCTCACCGACCGCGGCCAACGCATCCGCGACGTCCGCCAGGGCCCCGACGGCTTCCTCTACCTCGTCACCGATGACGCAAACGGCGAGCTCTTGCGAATAGCTCCCGGCAAGTAAAATAGAAAGTGTTGCCCCAGTAATATGCCGCCGGTCGAATCCGGCGGCACATTACTTTTAAATCAGTGAGAAGGATTTGAGATTTAATGAACAAGACCCTAGGCCGTTATCGGATCTTTGGTTAATGTACTGCGGGTTCTGCGCAGTGCTCGAAACTATTCGTTCCACCGTTCTTTCCAAATCTCCGAACTATCAGGCGAAACCATGTGATCGAACATTTTATGCCCGTTTTCCAGAAGGTTGTAGGCGTCTGGCAAAGCGTTAATCCGCTTTACGATATTAGCTTGCGCAATCTGGTTCGGGAAAGGATTCTTGGCCGGGCGGCTCCAGTTATCAAACACGCAGGGAAATTTTCGGATCCAACGCTCGAAGCGGCCACAAATGTTTCCTAGTTCAGGAAATGTCTTTCGGAGATTGGTTGTTGGGAACCAAATCTCTCCGGACACCCAATAG
>JAEWBM010000133.1 GCA_023391155.1 Acidobacteriota bacterium | reverse complement strand
GTACGTTCTGACCGGCATCCGAGCACCCTCCCTACCGGTCGGGTTTCTGCCTGTGGTTTAAAAGGAGTTGCGGCTCGTGTTTTTCGGGAAACACGAGCCGCGAATTGGAAGGCATCATCTGAAGGCGATGCGGAATAGATAGGCAAAAGGCGGTTTTTTATTGGTGGTTATTCCGGCTTGGCAGACTTTTCCGCGTTATCTGATTTACCGGGTTCGGAAACTTTTTCCTCTGGTTTAGGGCGGAGGCCGAACTTGCGGGCCTCGCGCTCGACCGTTTTAGGGTCGGTTTTCAGGTAATGGATCTCTTCCTGGAGAGCGAGATTTTCATCGGTCAGCTCGCGAATGCGTTCGTTGAGCTCACGGTGGCGATCGGCCTCGGCGGAGTATTCGGTGAACGCACGGAAATTCATTGTCAAAACGATGAGCAGCGACAGCGTAACGGCGGCGGCATAGGGCGCCCACGCGGGGAAGCGTTTGGACCGATCATTATTTTTTTGCTGTGCTGCCATTTTGCCAGGACACGGAGCCTAACCGAGCAGGAATTTCCTGCCATCTTCGAGTAAATTTTCAAGGCCGCGGGCGTCATCGCTCTCGGCGTAGATGCGGACGACGGGTTCGGTGCCCGAGGGCCGCATGAGCATCCAGCTGCCATCGGCGAAGATGAACTTTACGCCGTCGAGCCGATTGATATTTTCAATTTGCCGGCCGCCGATGGAATCGGGTTCGCGGGCGAGCTGGTCTTTCAAACTTGCGGCGACCTCGGGGGTCAGCCGGACGCCGATGCGTGCCGAGATCAATTTGCCGAGCCGGCCGTGGAGCTCGGCGAGCTGCTCGGTAAGCGACGCCCCGCGGGCGGCGACGGCCTCGGCGGCGAGGAGGCACGCGATGATGCCGTCCTTTTCGGGATAGTGGCCCTTGATCGACAGCCCGGCCGATTCTTCCCCGCCGAGAATGATCTCGCCGCGGTTGATGAGCTCGCCGATGAACTTAAAGCCGACGGGCGTTTCAAAGAGCTTTAGGCCGCGTGACGCCGCTACGCGGTCGACCATGTGCGTGGTGGCGACGCTGCGGGCGACGCCCTCCTGCCAATTGCGGCTCTCGGCAAGGTAATCTGCCAAGAGGGCGACCAGATCGTTTGCGGAGATGAATTCCCCGCCTGCGTCGATGACGCCGAAGCGATCCGCGTCGCCATCGGTCGCAAGGCCGAGTGTCAGGCCTTGGCCGGTTACCTTAGATGTCAATTCGCGAAGCTGCTCGGTGCCGGGTTCGGGCGACCGGCCGCCGAAGGTGACGTCGCGCCAATCGTGGAGCGTTTCGACCTCGAGCCCATTGTCGCGAAGAATTTTGTCAAGATATCCGCGGCCCGTGCCCCAGAGCGGGTCGTAGGCGTAACGGCCGCGGGCATCGGCGATCGCCGCGAGATCGACCTTTGACGCGAGGTCCGCGAGATAGGCGGGCCGTGCGTCGTATTCGGTGACGGATCCGCCTTCGGCGTCGGGGGCGGGCTCGGCTGATTCGATGCGTGCCTCGATCGCTTTCGTGACCTCGGGCAGTGCGGGGGCACCATCCCAGGTCGAGAACTTGATGCCCTGGTACTCGGGCGGATTGTGCGACGCGGTGAAATTGATGGCCCCCGCGGCACGCTCCGTGCGGATGGCGTGCGAGATGGCCGGCGTCGGCACCGGCTCCGGACAGGCGAGAACGCGAAAGCCCTTGCGGGCGGCGATCTCACCGGCGACCGCGGCGAAGCGTTCGCCCATGAACCGGGAATCCTGGCCGATGACGAGGATGTTGCCCCTGTCGGCAGCTTCGGTTTTCAAATATCCGCAGATCGCGTCGGTTACCTTTTCGACATTTCGGAACGTGAATTCGTCGGCAATGACAGCTCTCCAACCCGACGTCCCGAATCTGATGGCCATAGAAACCCTTGAATTTTACTGCTTGCGACCCGACAACCTTGAAGTGCTGAAAACCTTATCACAGAAATGTTTCATTTGTAAAGCGAAAAGTGATATTTTTTTGCGCTGCTTAACTTAATTATTTTGAACACTTACCACGGGTGCGCTCAAGTAACTGATAACTTGGGCGCTTAACGGGGTGAAAATCGGCGGGCCGATTTTTATTGGGGGCGGGGGAATCTGGTGCGGGAGAGTGAATCAAGTGCTTAAAACGGGGAGTGTCAAAATGAAACGTTGGGGATGGTGAGTGGGTGTGTGTGTCATTGGGATACAGCGCGGACGTTAGGGTTAGTTTGTGTAAGTGTTGTGAATATTAGGGTTGGTGAGACTATGGCGGGTGGTACGGATTTTGCTGTTGACCTGTAAGGATTATACCGCGTTCTTTTCCCCTAATTTACAACATGAGTTGAGTGGGACGCTTGTGAGAGTGGAGACATATTAATAATGAGACCTGTAAAGCATTTTGAGAAGGGCCTGACTTACGTGGCGAGCGGGGTTTTTAAGGCGATCAAATCGGTTAACCAGTTTAAGCCGAACCCGTCGTTCACGCCGAAGTGGGCGGATAAGCCGATATTGAAGTCGTGGCAGAAGTCGAAGCCGACGCTGGGATTTCCGCGGCAGACGGATTCGCTGTGCCCGAACTGTGTCATCGAGGCGCGCGAGGAGATACTCTCCGGCAAGCGCGACGTTTCGACGCTGATCAATGAGAAGGTCGGCGAGATCAAGGCGCAGATCATCGAAAGGGACGGGCAGGTCTGGATGATCAAGGACTGTCCGGAGCACGGCCACTTCGAAGATATGATGGCGATCGATTCGAAGTTTCTGCAGCACATCGAATCGCTTTTCCCGGGCCGGGACATGGAAGCTCATAATGACGAGAAGCTGCACAACCACGGCACTTCGTCAGTGAAGTATGGCCGCGGTGCGGTGTTGACGGTAGACCTGACGAACCGCTGCAACATGATGTGCGACCCGTGCTTTATGGACGCGAACCAGGTGGGCTTTGTGCACGAGCTTTCGATGGAAGACGTGCAGGAGATCTTGGACAATGCGATCCAGATCAAGCCGCGGCGGCAGATGTCGGTGCAGTATTCGGGCGGTGAGCCGACGCTGAGCCCGCACTTTCTGGATGCGATCAGGTATGCACGGAAGGTGGGGTATAATTCGGTACAGGCGGCGACGAACGGTATCGAATTTGCGAAGTCGAAGGAATTTTGCCGCGAGGCGGCCGAGGCGGGACTGCGATTCGTTTATTTGCAGTTTGACGGTATCGGCAACGATGCGAACTCGCACAGGCAGATCGGCAACCTGTTTGACGTGAAGCTGCGTGCGATCAACAACCTGCACGAAGCGGGCGTTGACATCATTTTGGTGACGACGCTGGTTAATAACATTAATAATGATCAGGTGGGTTCGATCATCCGGTTCGCGCTGGAGAATCCGAAGAAGATCTCGTTCATCGCGTTTCAGCCGGTGTCGTTCACGGGCCGCGACGAGCTGATCACGGAACAGCGTCGGCTGCAGCAGCGATATACGCTGTCGCACCTGGCGCAGGACGTGCAGAAGCAGGTGGGCATCACCGAGCCGACGAGGGACTGGTTCCCGCTGTCGCTGATGGGTGCGTTTGCGGATTTTGCGGACGTGGTTCACGGGCCGGAAGCGGAATGGGGACAGGTTAGCTGCGGCTGCCACCCGAACTGCGGCGTGGGCACGGCGGTGATGGTCAACAAGGACACGAAGGAAATGGCGCCGGTGCCTCAGTTCCTGAACATTCAGGGGCTGGTGACGGATATGCAGCACATCACGGACACGAACCGCGGTAAATGGTTCTCGAACCTGATGATGGGGTTGGCGCTTTTGAAGAACTATAACCCGTACGGGGCGCCGCACAGCCTGACGCTGGGCGGGATCCTGAAGAAGTTCGACAAGTCGTTCGGGCTGTCGGGCAAGGATTACGGAAAGGTCGGGCCGGACCGCACGATGGAGGACATCGAGAAGCGTCGGCAGGACCCGTGGAACTTCCTGTTCATTGCGGGTATGTGGTTCCAGGACCTGTTCAACTACGATTTCCGACGAACGGAGATGTGCATCATCCCCTACGGTACGCAGGAAGGCGAGATCAGCTTCTGTGCATACAACACGGGCATCGGATGGCGGAACATCATCGAGCACATGCACCAGAACGCGACGGTTGCTCAGTGGTACAAAGAGCACGGACGCCATGAGGTGTTTGCACGCGGCAAGGAAGTGGAGCTTGGCGACAAGGCCCATGACCTGGTGCTGAACCCGATCGACCTGGCACGGCCGAACAAGCCGGAGATGGAAGGGCCGAAGACCGCAGCCGAGGAAATGCAGATGATGCGGAAGCTGTATAACCAGATGGTTCTTGAGAAAAACCAGATCAAGGGCGACAACCTCGTCCAGATCGGCGGGATCAAGAAGAATAAAGAGAAAGAGCTGGCGGTTGCTGAATAGCAGTTGTCAGTGGCCGGTGACCAGTGGTCAGAAGATGAAAGCCCGTGAGAGATCGCGGGCTTTTTTATGTTTGACTGGTTGAAGCAGTCAGGAATTAGAATTTCAATTTTGAGATTTGAAATTTGAGAGAAAGAGAGGGTGGGGAGTGATCGCGGGCTTTTTTTTCGTACAGCTGTTAGCAATGAGCTTTTAGCTTCGGGTTTTCACGCAAAGGTCGCTGAGGACGCAAAGAAGAAGAGTTTTCCCCAGAGACGCAGAGAGGCTAAGAAGAGATCTCATGCAAAGGACGTGGACGGGTTTCCATTTTTCATCTGCCACCCCGGCCGTAAACGGCATCGCGTTTTTTTTTATTGGCCGGGGGCGGCGTTGCGATTACAAATTTGAGATTTGAAATTTGAGAGAAAGAGAGGGTGGGGAGTGATCGCGGGGCTTTTTTGTTTTTGTCCAGCTATGAGCTGTGAGCTGTGAGCTTCCAGCCTTTCTTGTTGCTGAGAACGCGGATCTGTGTTTGGGTACAGTTACCAGTTTTCAGTTTCGAGTTTTCAGTTTAAAAGGATTTCAAATTTGAGATCTGAGAAAAAAGACAGGAGGCAGTGAGAGGTTGAGAGCTTTTTATATTTTCGACCAGCTGTCAGCTGTGAGCTTTGAGCTTTCAGCTTTTTCGTCGCGGAGTTCGCGGATCGTTTGTTTTTTTCTACAGTTTCCAGTTATCAGTTTCGAGTTTTCAGTTTAAAAGGATTTCACATTTGAGATCTGAGATTGGAAAAAGAAAGTGAGGCTCGTGAGAGAATCGCGGGCTTTTTTGTGTTGTACGAATTTCACGAATTGCTAACTCCCGGGAGGTTGAAGACTGTGCGCGATCTTAGTTCTTTACAGTCTCCAGTGTCAGTTTCGAGGTTCAGTTTTTCACGCAAAGCTCGCGGGGGACGCAAAGAAGAAAAAGAGGTATTACAGTTTTCAGTTATCAGTTTCGAGTCTCCAGTATTTCTATCAATGGTTCGAGTTTCCGGATCGGGAAAATATTGCTTTTTGGAAAGGGATAATGTAAGAAAGAGGTGCTCGTTTTGAGTTTGGCGAGTTGGCACGCTCCCTTACGGTCGCGTTTCTGCCCGAAGTCGCTAATCGCTGAGCCGACATGCGAACAAGAGTGTCCGCGCTCCAATTACTGCCCATGAAACGAACAATTTTTGCTGCTGTGTTTTGCGGTTCCCTTTTGGTTATGGGAGCGGTGGTTATGTCGCGCCCGGTGGGGGCGCAGGAGGATCTTGTCTCGATATTGCTGGAGATACCGGCACCGCCGCCGCCGAATCCGCTGATGCCTGTGGAGCGGGAGCGGCCGGAGGCTTTTTATGACAAGACGAAGCCGCCGCCGGACGATGCGCCGATAGAGGACCTGTTGGATTATTGGGCATATCAGAGCTCGCAGTATCGGGACCTGTCGTATGTGGTTTACCCGTCGGGGAGGGTGATGCAGAGGCTGAAGGCGGAGATCAGCCGGGAGCCGAGTGAGATCACGCGGTTCTTGAATGTATTCAGGGACAGCCGAGAGGGCGCGGAATTTGTTAAGGAGATCTATGAGCGGCTGCCGGCGGCGGTTCGAGGGGAGACAGAGGGGCCGCTGAGGACGTGGCTTTATTGGAACAGTGACCGGTTTGCGGAGGAGTTGGAGGGCGATGCGAGCGGCGCGGGCCCGGCGGACGATTATGTTCGGAACCATGAAGAGCTTTTGGCACTGACGCGGCATGCGTGGGAGCGGGCGGAGCCGATAGTGATCCGGAACTACAACGATCTGAGTTCACCGACGGCGCGGGTGATGGCGATGTGGGCACTGTACAGGCGGGCGCTGGATACGGATTCGATAGGCGACATTGACCGGTACCGAGGCGAATTGATGGACGTGGTGCAGGACCGGGGTGCGACGGCGGCGATGCGGGACCTGGCGCTCGACGCGCTGACGAAAGAAAAGGAATGGAGCGGGCGAGACGAGTGGTATTTTTCGCTGTTGGCTGACGAGACGCTGGCGGACCTGAGGGTTGGGGGGCGTTCGTTTACGGGACTGACGACGATCATCCATCATATGCCGGACGGGCATTATACGGACAAGATGATCGAGCTTGCGGGGTCGGACAACAGGACGGTTAGGAATGCGGCGGTCAGGAATCTGCTGGTGATGAAGAGTGAAGAGCGGATCGTGCGGGCCCTGCTGCCGTGGCTGAGGGATCCGGAGTGGGCGGATGAGAATGAGCCGGGCGGGCGTGACCGGCTGGTGAGGGCTCTTGCGGAGTATAAGATCCCGGAATCGGTGCCGGGGCTGATCGCGATGCTGGATGAGCGGGAGACGGTTGGATTCGCCTCATTAACCGCAGCTCGGCGAGCGGCCGTGGAAGCTGCAATGGCCGCGGCAAACGCGGCGGCGGCCGCGGCTAATCGAACTGCGACGCCAGCGAACGCCGCTAACTACGCAGGAACGAATGCTAGTGATGCCCCAGTAAGAGAAGAGGTTTATTACCCTTATCGGTCGTCGGCGATCAATGCTTTGGCGAAGCAGGCGGACTCGCGTGCGGTGCCGGCGTTGAGGCGGATGTTGGCGGTGACGGAGGACTATCAGAGGATCGGGGTGGTCAATGCCCTGCTCGCGTCGGGTGGTTTTTCG
>JAEWBM010000089.1 GCA_023391155.1 Acidobacteriota bacterium | reverse complement strand
GGTTCCGATGGCGGCCTCGGCCTCTTCTCGGTTGGGCGTCGCGGCCGTGGCGCCGGGGAATTTCCTGATACCGAAGCGGGAGTCGACAATAAGAGGTATCCCGGCTTCGGCCGCAAGGCTTTTTGCCGATTCAAACACTTGCGGCGAAACAACGCCGTAATTGTAGTCGGAAACGATAATGCCCGCAGCGGTCTCAGCCGCCCGGGTAAGGCGTTCGATAAGGCGATCAGTGATCTCCTCCTCGAGGGGTTCGGACGCTGCGGTGTCGATCCTGATCACCTGCTGGCGCGGGGCGTATTGCTGGCCCGCGAGTACGCGGAGCTTTGCGGTCGTTCTGCGGGAGTGGGCGACGACCAGCATTTCGGTTGCGACGTTCAAGGCCTGCAACGATCGCCGAAGATCTTCACCGGCAGCATCGTTGCCGAGGACCCCGATCATTATGGGCTCGGCACCTAGCGCCGCCAGATTTGCGGCGGCATTTGCGGCTCCGCCGGGAAGCGTTTCGGTCCGGTCATGATCGACGATGAAAACGGGGGCTTCGCGTGAAATGCGGCTGATCGTCCCGGAAAGATACTGGTCCGCGACGGCATCGCCTATGACAACGATGCGTTTTCCGGGGAATTCCTGCTCGATTAGTTCTGTGATGCTGCCAGACATTCTTGACCGAACAAAGTTTAAGTTCTCTTTGCGATAAATCAAAAGGGCCGAGGCCCGCATTCGGATCTCTCGGCCCTGATCAACTGTTGTTCGACGATTAGTGGGTGTCGTAGCTTGCGACCGGGAAATCGGTCGAAACGCCCCACGGCACTACGTTCATCGAACCGTCAATGCTGCTCAAAACGTAGAAGCTGCGGTCAGATGTACGCCAGATCGCGACGTCGGTCTTGCCGTCGCCGTCATAGTCATTCTGGACGTTGATGTCGGAACTGGTGATGCCGAACGAGCGTGCCATCAGGTTGCCGTCCGAGCTTTGCAGGATGTACCAGATGAGGTTGTCGTTCGGGTTGTTGCCTTCGCGGAGCACGGCGATATCCGTTTTTCCGTCGCCGTCATAATCACCGGGGACGATCAGGTCGTTGCCGAAGCCCCATGCGGTGATCAGGAAACCGCCGCCGGAAAGCTGTACGTAAAAGACAGCCTGATCCGTGGGATTTGCACCGGGACGCTGGATGGCGAGGTCGAACTTGCCGTCGCCGTCGTAATCGCCCGGAGCGATGTAATCGGACGTGAAGCCGAACTGGATCGCTGAGAAGCCGCCGTCCGAGCTGTTAAGCACGTACCAGATCATGTTGCCGTTCGAACGCCTGACGACCGCGATGTCGGTCTTGCCGTCGCCGTCATAGTCGCGTGCAACGGGCTCGTCGCCGGTCTGGCCAAAGCCTATAGCGCTAAAGGTATGGTTCGAACTGTTGAGCCAATACCAGGCACCGGTCGCATCACGCCATACGCCGATGTCGCCCTTGCCGTCGCCGTCGAAATCGCCCGGTGTGATGAAATCTTCGTTGGCGATGCCGAAGGCCTGGAAGAGCACCCCTCCGCTCGATTGCAGCGTGTACCAGGTGTTGTCAGTAGGCCGGAAAATGGTGTAATCGGCCTTGCCGTCGCCGTCGGTGTCAAGGGCCTTTCGCAACGAAAGCTGCGCAAGTGCTGAAATGCTGAGCATTAGGGCAATGGCTGCGGCCAGGCCTGCCTTGCCAACGGAAAAAGATGTTCTCATCGTGATACTTCCTGTAAAACTTAAAGGGCGAAAATCGGCAATTCAGCCGCAGAACCCTTGGTGGAATCTTTAAATATACTAATTCACGGGTTACCGTGCAACACTTTTACTAAACAGTGTACCCAGACAGGGTGAAAAGACTAAATATCTAAATAAACTCGGTCTAACTCAGATTAGACGCGTGCCACTCCAATATAGTTGGAAAAGGGGGCAAATTTTAGTTTCCACGCATACGATATTGAATGACCGTTATCTGTTGCCCGGCGATATCGACGGTCGCCGAACGAGTTATGGTCGGATTCACCGCGATCTGCAGGCTAACGGTTCCGGTGCCGCTGCGCGAGCCGGTGTTCAGAACGCGGACCCATATCGCGTCGCTCTTTGCCGAAAACTCACAGTTTGCCGGGGCTTCGACCACGATCTCAAAAATGCCGCCCTTTGTCGGAACATCGATCGATTTCGTCGAGAGATTGAAATCGCACACGGTCGGAGCGGTAAGGGCCCCGAAAAGATTGAGCCGTCCGCCGGTCCGGTTAAAGCCGTCAAACTGAGGCAGTTTGTCGACCGAGTTCATCAGGGTCGCCTTAAGCGACGCGACGCTCATCTCGGGGTACTGAGCAGCCACGAGTGCCGCCGCACCGGAAACGTGCGGCGTCGACATTGATGTGCCGCTCGAGTTGCCGTAGCTCGAGTTCGAGCCGTTCGTTGTGCTGAGGATACCAACGCCCGGAGCCGCGAGGTCGACGCTTTCCGCACCGTAATTGAAGACGCGGTTGTCGAGCGAATTCGACCCGCCCACGGAGAGAATGCTGCTTAGCGTATACGAAGCGGGGTAGAAGGGGCTGTTATCGATATTGACGCCGCCGTTGCCGGCAGCGAACACGTTTAGGATTCCGGCGTCACCCATCGCCTCGATCGCGTCGCGGGTGGCCTGGTCATATCCGCATGCCTCCTGACATCCGCCGTAGGAATTGTTCGTCACACGGATATTTACCCCCCGCTCTTTCATCATCCTTACGTAATTGTAGGCGTTGATGAGCATCGCGGACGTGGTGTCTCCGCCGCTCGGGCTGTAGATCTTGATCGCCATTATGGTGACGGCCCAGTTTACGCCGACCACACCGATGCCGTTGTTACCGGCCGCACCGATCGTCCCCGCTACATGGGTCCCGTGGCCGTTCTGGTCGGTCGGGTCGTTGTCGTCATAGCGGAAATCCCAACCGTGGACATCGTCGATATAGCCGTTGTTATCGTCATCGATGCCGTTATCCGCGATCTCGCCCGGATTTGTCCAGATATTCGCGGCGAGGTCCTCGTGCGTAAGCCGCATTCCGGTGTCGATATTGGCTACTATCACGTCGCGGCTGCCGGTGGTGATGTCCCAGGCGGCAGGAGCCGAGATCTTTGATAGGCCGTAAAGATTTTGGAATTGCGGGTCGTCCGGAGTAACCGCGAGTTGGTAGTAATAATTGGGTTGTACGTGACGGACGTTCGGATTTTTGGAGTATCGTTTGATGGCCTCTTCGACCGTTTGGCCGGGAGCGATCCGTACGCGTTCCCAGCCAAGATCGCCCAACACTTTTAGGCGTTGGGAACCGGAGAGCCGATGTGCCCCGGACCGCAGCGAAGCAGAGGCGCGGCGGTCAAACTTGACCAGGACCTCATCCTTTACATACGGCGCCTCGCGGCCTTGCGCGAGCGCATTGCCGAATGCCGCAAATAACAGAATCAAGAAGAGGGTCCGGCTTGAGGTCATTTAGAAGGAAAGATCCACAAAACTAACGGGATCAAAAAATGGGGCGGCTAGTGGGAATCGAACCCACGACATCCAGAACCACAATCTGGCGTTCTAACCCCTGAACTATAGCCGCCGTGTGATGAGCGATCTCGCCCCCGGCAGGACTCGAACCTGCGGCCCACAGCTTAGAAGGCTGTTGCTCTATCCAGCTGAGCTACGGGAGCACAAAGAGCAATCTTTGATACTAGCGATTAGGCCCCGCCAAGTCAACCATTATGCGGCGGCACGGCCGATGCCCGCGATGTGTTCGCACATAACGTCAAAAACCTCGGTCAGGTCGAGGTCGCTTGTGTCTATCACCTTCGCGCCGTCGGCAATATCTAGGGGCGAGTCGGCCCGCGCAACGTCGCGCTCATCGCGAGCATTTATCTCGCTCAGAGTTTGCTCGTAGGTGGTAATGCGGCCCTTGGCCTTATCCTCCTCAAAACGGCGGCGGGCACGGGCCTCAGGCTTGGCCGTAAGAAAAAATTTGACGTCGGCGTTCGGAAAAACCACGGTGCCGATGTCGCGGCCCTCGAGGACGCAGCCGTTCGGTGCTGATTCGCCGATCTCGCGCTGATGTCGGACCATGATCCTGCGGACGTCGGAAATGGTGGAAACGATCGATGCGGCCTGAGCGGCCTCAAGTGTGCGGATGTCAGCGGTAACGTCGTCCCCATCAAGGAGTACCCGGAGCCCATCGGACTCGCTTTTCAGCTCGATCTTTGCCCGGCTCACCGCGTCGGTCACCGCCTTTTCATCATCAAGTGCGATACCGGCTCGGACGGCCGCGAGGGCGGCGGCCCGGTACATAGCACCGGTATCAAGGTAAAGGAGGCCGTACCGTTTCGCGAGCATCTTGCCGAGCGTGGATTTGCCGGCCCCGGAGGGCCCATCAATGGCGATAATCATTTTTGCGGACTTCAAGTCAGGCCGCGGCCTGTTCCAGCGACCTTCGAACTTTCAACGGTAGTTTATCAAAAACCATGGCATGGGACTGCCGAATGAGCTCTTTAAGGCGTTTTGCATCGAGGGCGGAACCGGGCGACACCGTTACCCAATGATAGCGGGCCATGTAGCGAGCCGGCTCGATGCCTTCAAGCTCCACAAGATCGGCAAAGATCTCGGGAGTGCATTTGAGCGATATTCCGGACTCGGGTGAATCAAGGCCAGTGACGCAGAACATTTTTTCGCCGACACAAAAGCAGAGGTCGTCACCCCATTTCACGTCTTCGGTGGCGTGGGGCAGGGCAAGGCAGAATTTGCGGAGTTGATCGAGCTTCATCTGACGGCCTTCCCATCGCGTGAACCGACAATACTCCTCATCGCCGCTAGGGCAGCGTCGATACCCGCCGCGGAGACATCATAATGTGTGACCATTCTTATCGCCGGGCCGAATGGGATCGCAAGGACCCCCTGATCTTTGAGGCCATTGCAGATCTCGACTGATGTTTTGCCGGTCCCGGTGATGTCGAAAATGACGATATTGGTGGCTACCCGGGCGGGGTCGATGGCGATGCCGGGAATTTGGGCGAGGCCTTCCGCAAGCCCGCGGGCGTTGGCATGGTCCTCTTGCAGCCTTTTGGGTGATTCCTCTAGAGCGATGAGTCCCGCCGCCGCCAGTACGCCGGCCTGCCGCATCCCGCCGCCCAGCCGTTTTCGCCAGACACGGGCCTCGGCGATGAGATCTCTACTGCCGACGAGCACCGAACCGACCGGTGCCCCGAGAGCTTTCGACAGGCAAAACTGCACCGAATCGCACCGACGGGCGAGTTCGGCTACCGGTGTATCGAGAGCGGCGGCGGCGTTGAAAATCCTGGCACCGTCCATATGAACAGGGATGCCGTGGGAGTGCGCCTTTTCGCAGATGCCGGCACATTGCTCCGCGGTCATTACACTGCCCCCGGCGAAGTTATGAGTATTCTCGAGACAGATCAAACCCGTCGGGCACGAATAATAGGGCTGATCGATGTGAAGAGCGGAGGCGATCTCGTCCCAGGTCAAATGGCCGCTGCCATCGGTGCTTTTTACGGGGCGGATCGTAACGCCGGAAACGGCCGCCGGCGTGCCCATCTCGTAATTGAAGATGTGGCCGCGTTCCTCGATTATCACTTCGTCGCCGGGACGCGTGTGGAGCTTGACGGCGATCTGATTCCCCATCGAGCCCGTGGGAACGAAAAGCGCCGCCTCCTTTTCGAAGATCTCGGCCGCGCGTTCCTGCAGGCGGTTGATCGTCGGGTCCTCGCCATAAACGTCGTCGCCCACCTCGGCGTTCGCCATTGCTTGGCGCATCGCGTCGGTGGGCTTGGTTACGGTGTCGCTTCTAAGGTCGATCACGTTACTTTATAGAATCCCAAAAGAGTTGGGTTTGTTCGACGTAGTTCGCGTTGTTGCTCTCCCGTGCCCACGTGTTAGCCTCGGCGATCACCTTCAGTGCATCGGCGCGTTTTCCGGCTTTGTCGAGAATGCGTGCACGCAGCAGGCCGAACCGCGGATTCTTTGGGCTCTTGGCAAGAGCGGCAAGTATCCACTCGTCAGCCTTTGCTAGGTCTTTATCGTTATGGAAATTGTACTCAGCGGCGAGGAAGTAATTGCCGGCGCTCATTCCCTCAGCGGCCTTTGAAAGCTCTGCGATCTGTTCGCCGATGCGGGAATCGACATCGAACTTGATCGGGAATTTCACCTCGGTGTTTTCCCAAGTGAGGAAAAGCGACACGGTGTCGGTCGTGATGTCGCCGAAACCCATCGTAAAGGTCTCGACAAAATCCGTCATTTGCCGCGGAGTGGCTTTGAATCGGAACACATCCTCTTCCTGCTTATACACATCGCCGGCCAGTGAGCGGTGGCGCAGATTGGAGTGAATGATCATCGTCCATTCCTTTTCTCCGGGAATGGTGTAGAGGGCGTAGGTGCCTGCCTTGAGGCGGTTTCCGGCGATCTCGACATCTTCTGTGAATGTGAGCTTGGTCGACGCGTTCGCCCCGGTGCGCCATATCTCATTAAAGGGTACGAGCCCGCCGAAGATCTTGCGGCCCTTGGCACTTGGCCGGGAATAGGACAGCTTAACCTCGGTAAGCGCGGCCTCTTGCGTGATCTCGGTGATGGGGCTGAGTGTGGGGACGCGCAGATTCTGGGCAAGACCCCCATTCACGGCCACCGCCATAAATACGGCGATCAATAGTAACTTCATGTGAACCTCCTTTCTCGTTTCGTTTAGGTGAGACGGAATGATTCGACGTCCCACTCTGCTCGTTTCGCGCCAGCCTGATAAGCGGATTCTAAAAATTGAAGAACGCGTGCATCGCGGTCGGCGTGCTGCCGGACATCGTCGTACATCAGGATGGCAAGGTGTGCGTTATTTGATTCTACCCATCTTGCTGCGTCAGGCAAAAGCGGTTCATCGGCAAGGCCCTCGGGCTCGGGGGCGGCATACGCATAGAACGCGGGTGCAGGGACGTTGTCGTCACCGAACCAGAAGCCGAAGCTGATGACCTCATGGGAATATGCCTCGCGCTCGACGCGGTTCGCTCCCTCGCGGATTGGTGCGGACCTTCCGGAAAAGCGTGTTAGGGCAAGGTCGAAGCTGTGCCAGAACATATGCACCGGGGTCGATTTTCCAAGGAAACGGCCGCGAAAGGATTCCATTATGTCGTCGGCCCATACGAGAAGGCGATGAAATTGTTCAACGTGCTCCTTGTCGTAGGCACCGTGCTCGGTGTCGTCGGGAAATGCGATATCGGAAGGCGCTTCGTAGGGCGTCGCACGTATGCTGGCATCGACGCCGAGCTTCGCGAGATTGGCGAAAATACTGCTGTAAAAATCGGCGACGGTCAGGCCGTCATATAGTGCGAAATCCTCTTCTCGGCCCGCGCTGTTCGACATCCTCAGGGCGTGATCCCGAAAGTCGAACTCGATCTCAAAACTTCCGCCGTTATAGGGGATCATATGTGTCGAAAGCCCGCGGGGCGTCACATAAAGCGGCACATGCCACCAGTGGTTGAGACGCGGATGCATCGCAAGGCGGATCTTGCCGACGATCTGAGAAAATAGGTGAAGTGTGTCCTTCGTCGGCCGCCACATCGAGAGGGGTATTTCGGGGAAAGAGTTGTTCGTCATATCGGCCACAGTTATAAAATTTCATAGATTGTACGTTCAGAGCGGGAACATAACAAACTGTTGACGTATGGAAAAAGTGGGAATATATTCGTTTCCATTCAAAAATACGGAGGTGTTGTATGGCAAATGTTAAACCGATCCCGGAGGGTTATGAGGGGATCACGCCTTATCTGATATGCAAGAATGCGGAAGCTGCGATCGAATTCTACAAGAAAGCATTCGGTGCCGAGGAGCTTTACAGGATCGGCGAGCCCGGCATGGTCGGCCACGCCGAAATGAAGATCGGGAACTCGGTTTTTATGCTGTCGGACGAATGGGAGCCGATGAATGCCCTTAGCCCCGAGACCATCGGCGGCTCACCGGTTAGCCTGTATATCTACGTTGAGGATGTGGATAAATTCACCGAGAAGGCGATAGCCGAAGGGCTTGAGGTGATCAAGCCTGTTTCGGATCAGTTCTACGGCGACCGTTCAGGACATTTCCGCGACCCGTTCGGTCATATGTGGGGATTTGCGACGCACATCGAAGACTTAACTCCGGACGAGCTCAACGAGCGTGCGAAGGCCGCGCACGGCGGTTAGTGGCAGCGGGCGTGCGAAGCCTTTAGTGCATGGATCAGATCGGGGCCGAGCTGTGACTCGTCAGTGATGATCGTCATATGCGAGATCCGCGGCATCGGCCCGGTCAGCTTCGCTTTCTCAATGTTCCCTTCGAAAGGTGCGTCACCTAGGTCCATGCCGAGCCTGAGCTCCTTCGGCTTAATGTTTACGGCGCCGAACTCGCGTTTCTCCAGGATCGAGACATAGGTCTTTTTCGGAAGAACAGTTGCGTCCGGAAAGTTCTGCTTGATGAATGCGATGAGCTTTTCATAGAGCGGTCGCATGTCTGCGGCCTTGGCGAACTGGGTGTCGAGCAGGCTGTCGGTGCTCGCATATACAGGCTTTCCGCCGTTCGCGTGAATGCCTGCGAGAAGCGAGGCATTCATATGCCCAAAGCCGTGATCGGCCTTCAGCCGGGCAATGACCTCGTTCCGCTTGGTGGTGCCGAAACCGTCGATCGTCGATAGCCAGGAGGCTAGATCGCGGCCGGTGGCGGACTTGAGCCCATCCATAAATTCCTTTTCAAATTCACCTGAGGTTTTTTGTGCCATTATCTGTGTCCTCCTATCGCCAAGCTCCGATTATAGTTCCGATCACTGCAAAATAAACGATCATGTAGCCCGCATTGATAGCGATATATTTTAGCGAGCGGTGTTCAAACAGCGAGACGACGGTGAACATCGCCGCGACCCATCCCACTCCCGTCAACAACCCCGCCGCCAAACCCCATTGCCAGGTGGTGTCGGGCCCGCCAAGAAAGAACGCAAGATTATAGGCCATTACCAAGGCGAGGAGAAAGGTGATGCCGAAGATCTTGAGCGGGTTCGCGGCAGCCATCTGCTCGTCGGATATCCCGGCGGCGGCTTGCCACGATCGTGCAAATAGAACGGGTGAATACCATGCGGCCCCGATCACCAGGCTCATTACGGCCGATACAAATACAGCAAAGTGGTTAATGTAAAAGTTTTCCATAGCGAGAGCCATTATCGTGGCTCCGATCTGCGCTGTATTGGAAAAAATTTACCTAACCCACGGGAACGTAGTTCTGATAATTTGACCGCACCGCGGCGTATGTTTCAGGAGTGAATCCCGAGAAATGTTTGAAGTCGTTAATGAAATGAGCCTGATCGTAAAAGCCGCACTCCTGAGCGATCATGCCCCAATCGATCGACGGGGCGGAGTCGATCGCCCGCACGGCCTTCTGAAAACGCATTATCTTGAGGTATGCCTTGGGAGTTATCCCCACGCTGCGGCGGAACATTTCCGCGAAATGCTTTTGCGAATAGCCGATCTTCGAGGTCATCCGCGCGATACTTATGGTGTCAGGCCTTAGGGACATTTCAACTACGGCATATTCGATACACGGATCGACGGCCAGGCGCGACAAGAACCGGCCGATCAGAAATCGCTCCATGAGGGCGAACCGCTCGCTAATATCAGGCATAGCCAGCATTTGGTCACGGATATCTCCGAAATCGCTGCCCCAGACGAGGTCCGCATCAACCACGCTGTCGGCGATCTCGGCCATTGGGAATGGGAAGAAGGGGGCGGCCATTCCTTTTTTGAAAGTGATGACCATCATTGCCGCTCCGGTGCCGGACGGAATGGTGATCGGCTCTGTCCGCACGCCTGAGGTCCAAACGCGGCGGCAGGCCTGTATCTCTTTCAGGGACTCATTATCGTATATGAACTGCGGCGCGTCGTGAAAATCGATGAGGATCTCGGTGTCGCCGTTCGGCAGAAACCGGTCGACCTTGTGGCCGAAAGATGCCTGCTCGTAGTAGATGAATAGCTCGATGAACTTGCTGAGTGGGTAGGCGGGTTTGTGGGCCTGAAAGATCATGCAGCGGAACCGCGGCTTGGGGTTTCGATATCGGAGATCTTGTCCACGCGGCGTTGGTGGCGGCCGCCTTCGAACTCTGTGGTAAAGAAAGCTTTTACGATCTCCGGAATAGCGTCCGGATCTGTGGTACGAGCCCCGACGGCGAGTACATTTGCGTCGTTATGCTCGCGCGAGAGCCGCGCGGATTCCTCATTCCATGCGACGGCAGCGCGAATACCCTTGACCTTGTTGGCGGCGATCGACATACCGATGCCGGTCCCGCAGACCAGCAGGCCGCTGTCGTACTCACCGCCGGCAACGGACTGCGCAACTTTCTTCGCGAAGTCAGGATAATCCACCGAATCCTCGTTATAGGGCCCCAGATCTGCATATTCCATCCCCATTCCGTCGAGAATGTCCTTGATCTGCTCCTTTACCTTGTACCCGGCGTGGTCGGCGGCGATGACGATCTTTTTCCCCATAACGGAGAATTTATACCACTTAGTAAACGGCGGGTAAAGCAACCAAATCGCCGGGCAAAATCACCAACCGTAAGCCGTTCAAAAAAGGAGGATATTTCTATGTCGATCAGGCACGCCGTTTTCGCCCTCCCGCTCGCCATCTTTATTACCACTGCTGCACTTGCAAGCGACGCTGAGGCCCTGGCACGTCAGTCGATCAGCGAGGACGAGGCCGCCGCCCGGGAGGCGATCGCTGAACTTCGCGAAATGGGACAGGCCGGAGTAGATGCGCTGCTCACGGTTTACGCGGATGAAGTGGCGAAATATGCACGGAGCGGCGACAGCACGAGCGAGTGGCGGCGAATTGCGGCGGCGATCGATACGGTCGCGATGCAGAAGGATGCCTACGCCTCGGGCCTGTATTGGTACACCGACCTCGACGAGGCACTCAAAGCGGCGAAAAAGCGGGACCGGCCCATACTTTCACTGCGTCTGCTGGGGAATCTGAACGAGGAATTTTCGTGCGCCAACAGCCGGCTCTTCCGCTCGCTCCTTTATGCAAACAAAAACATCTCCGGGTATCTGAGGGAGAACTTTGTGCTGCACTGGCGGTCGGTCCGGCCGGCGCCGCGCATAACGGTCGATTTTGGCGACGGGAGAAAGATCGAGCGAACGGTGACGGGCAATTCGATCCATTACATTTTGGCTGACGACGGGCGAGTTATTGACGCATTGCCGGGCCTTTACAGCCCCCGGGCATTTAAGCTTTACCTCGAGCAAGCCCACGATGTGTTTAGGCGTGTGGATAAGCTGGGCAAACGAGAAAAACTTCTCGCGCTTGCCGCGTTTCGCAAAGGCGCCGCCGATCATCTGATGGCGACGCGAAAAAAGGCTTTCGAGCTATCGGACGTGAAGCTGGTCGATTCGCAAACGGGCACCGATGCGCTGAGCATCGCCCCGATCGCGATCGCCAAGATGGTCACGGAAGTTACACTTCTTCGAGTTTACGATCCGCAGGCACAGTACATCCCGTCGATCGCTCTTGATGACTGGAAACTGCTGGCCGAGCGGTACGAACCAAATGCCGAGATCGATGAGTCGAGCAAGGCGATGATCCGCCGACAGAATCGCGGCCTTTCAGAGAGGGAATTGAGCGCGTTGTTCGCTAAACTCAATGAATATGTTTCGCTCGACACAACTCGGAACGATTTTCTCTATCGCACGCAGATCTACACGCTGCTTGATCCCTCGGGGCAACTGGGCGGCGATCTCGAGCAGCTAAACTCAATCGTGTATGCCCGTGTTTTCAAAACTCCGGAATCGGACGAGTGGCTTGGCCTTTATTCCGCAGACGTTTACACGGCACTCGACGGCGGCGGCGTGATCCGGCCGGGCGAATCAATGCCTGCGGGCCGAAATTAGTTGTTCGCGGCCCGTAAAACACATATAATTGCGCCCGGTGGACCACGATCCGATGTTCAGGCCCGGGCAAATTATTTTGCTGCTGATAGCCGCAATATTCGCGGCGGCTCTTACTGTCCCGGCGCAGGACTCACTGCCTGAACTCGTCCGCCGCATCAAACCCTCTGCAGTTGCTATTGAGACCTACGACGCCCGCGGAAACTCCGTATCGCGGGGCAGCGGATTTTTCATCGGCTACGATCGGATTATCACAAACCGACACGTTATCGAGCGGGCCAACCGCGTGGAAGTTCATTTGATGGACGGGCGAAAATTCCCGGTTCGCGGCGTGCTTGCGGTCGACGGCGAAGGGGATCTGGCATTGCTTAAGGTCGAAATACCGAAAGAGCTGTCGACACCGCTGCCCATCGGCGACCGCGTGCCGCTCGAGGGTGAATCTATCGTGGTGGTAGGCAACCCCTTCGGCCTGGAGGGCAGTGTTTCAAACGGCATCGTCTCGGCGGTACGGGACATTGCGGGGTACGGTCGGATCATTCAGATCACGGCACCGATCAGCGCCGGCTCAAGCGGCTCGCCTGTGGTGAATATGTACGGGCAGGTGATAGGGGTCGCAACGCTTCAGGCAGCAGAGGGGCAAAGCCTCAACTTTGCAGTTCCGGCTGAGCGGATCAAGCAGCTTCGGGTCGGCGACATCCAGACAGTATCCAATCACTCTGCCGATACCCTTAAGAGCAAACGGGCGGCCGCGGAGCGTTTCTATTCTCAGGGGGTAGCACAGCTTTCGCGGGACGATTACGAGCGTGCCTTGCCGTTCTTCGAGCGGGCGGTGGAACTCGACCCGGGATATACCGAAGCCTGGTATCAGGCGGGTTTCTGCTACGGGGTGCTTGGCCGGCATGAGGACGCACTCAGGGCTTCGAACCAAGCCGCGAAATTGCGTCCGGATTGGGCCGAAACGCATGTGAACATCGGTGCGTCGAACTATGCACTTGGCCGATACAAAGAGGCGGTTGCGTCTTATCGCGAGGCGATACGGCTCGATGACGACAATGCCGATACGCAGTACGCTCTGGGACTCAGCCTGGGCAAGCTCGATAACACGGATGAGGAGATGCTCGCCTATCGGAGGGCTCTGGTGATCAGGCCCGATCACGCGAACGCTCTCGAAAAGCTCGCGGATGCCTACGTGAAAAAGAAGCGCTGGGACGACGCGATCGCGGCTCTCGAGCAATTGAAGATCTACAAGCCGGATGCACGGACCTATAACGCACTCGGCGAGGCATACCTGGAATCGGACAAGCCTGACGACAGCCTCGCTGCATTTAACAATGCGGTGGGCTACGATCCTGAATTCGGACGTGCCCGTTACAATCTGGGACGGGCGTATCTGAAGATCGGGAGCCGCGACATGGCTTTGGTTCAGTATCAGATCTTGCGGAGTGCACGATCGGATTGGGCTGACCGCCTGCTTGCTTTGATCGAGAATTAGATCAGTCGCGTTTACGATTGATCAGGGCCGCCGAAAACCCCGCTCCGAAGCCATTGTCAATATTGACCACCGAGACATTCGACGCACACGAATTGAGCATGCCGAGCAGAGCGGCGATGCCGCCGAACGAGGCTCCATAGCCGACGCTCGTCGGGACCGCTATGACCGGTACCGAGACCAGGCCGCCGACAACCGAGGGGAGTGCCCCCTCCATCCCCGCACAAACGATCACGACTCTGGAGTTCGCCAGACGCTCGCGCTCGGCGAGTATGCGATGAACACCCGCGACGCCTGCATCCCAGACGCGCTGGACGCGGTTCCCCATGGTCTCGGCGGTGAGGGCGGCTTCCTCAGCCACCGGAATGTCGCTCGTTCCGGCCGTGCAGACGGTGATCTCGCCCATGCCGAGTTCGGTGCGGTCGCGGTAGACGCGGATGAGCTTTGCCTCCTCATGCCACTCGGCATCGGTGTGAATATTGCGGATGACGCCGAAGACCTCGGGCGTAGTGCGGGTAATGATCACATTGGGTGAGCGGGAGACGATCTGTTCGAAAATGCCGGCTATCTGGCCGGGGGTTTTGCCCATGCCGAAGATGACCTCGGGGAATCCCTGCCGGGACTCCCGGCCATTGTCGACACGGGCATAGCCGATGTCCTTATAGGACAGGTCCTTGATGCGGGCCGAGGCCTCGCTTTCGGTGAGATCGCCGGCGGAATGCAGGCGCAGCACCTCTTCAATATCGGAAATGTTCATAAGGGTCCTTAAGGTGAGAATCTACAACATAGCAGGAATAAAAAAAACGCGGGAGGTTAATTCCCGCGGCTAGAGGTAGGATAAGAAGGATCCTTTTACTTTCGGATCACTATTATGACGCGTTACGGCGCGGGCTTTTGCGGACGGCCGGGAGGCTTTGCTTAATTCTTTTGAGGGGGTAAAATCCCGGTACCGAAATATGGAACTGACAGTTGCAATAACCGGAGCCTCGGGGACTGCTTATGCTTACCGAACGCTTCAGCTTTTGGCGGAGAGCGGTTCGGTTGAGACCATCCATCTGATCCTTTCGGGGACGGCCGCGACGGTGGCTCAGGTCGAGATGGGCGTTAATCTCAAAGACGCCGCTCTTCACCAGATCAATGACTGGCTGGGGCTCGAGCCCGAATCGCGGCTCATTAGGTTGTGGAGGCTTGATAATCTCGCCGCAAAGCCCTCATCGGGATCGAACAAACAAGAAGGGATGATCATCGTGCCGTGTTCGATGGGGACACTCGGTGCCATAGCGAGCGGCGCGGGAACAAACCTGATCCACCGTGCAGCGGATGTTTGTCTGAAAGAGAGCCGCCGTCTGGTCGTGGTTCCGAGAGAGGCTCCGTATAACGCTATCCACCTGGAAAATATGCTGCGGCTTTCGCGGGCCGGGGCGACGATCCTGCCGGCTAGCCCGGGGTTTTACCATCGGCCGCAATCGATCGGCGAGCTGGTGGATCACCTGTGCTTCCGTATTCTCGACCAGTTCGATATTCCCCATTCGAAACGCTCGCAATGGACCGGCGAAGAGGTTGGGTATTCTGAGGAATGATATGACGATGAAAACTCTGTTGGCCTTAGCGCTGTGCATGGCGTTCGCGGCGATGAGTTTCGCCCAGGAGCGCTACGTAAAACCGATCGACGAGGCGGGCGAAGATCCAAGCTTCGCAGCGTTTCGCAAGGAGTTGATCGAGGCGGTCGAGCGAAAGGACCGGAAGTTTATCCTTAGCATTCTTGATCCGAGCATCAAAGCGAGCTTTGGCGGCCACGACGGTGAGAGCGGTTTCGTCGAGCTATGGGACTTCAATAGCGAAGATACGAAATTCTGGAAAGAGTTTGGTGTTGTGATCCGTAACGGCGGAAAGTGGTTTAGGGAGGATGGAAAGCGAGTAATGTTTACCGCGCCCTATTCGTTCGACGCCTTCCCGGAGGACCTCGACGCATTTGAGCACATGGTCGTTTTCGGCGAAAGAGTGAACCTGAGGGACAAGCCCTCGCTCAACTCAAAGGTGATCACCCAGCTTTCGTACAACGTGGTGATGGTTGAAGAATCGACGCTGAACGGGGAGGGCGGGGTCAATGGGGACTGGTACCGCGTGAAAACCTTGGGCGGAAAGTCAGGCTGGATAAGCGGCGACTACGTCCGGAGCCCGATCGATCACCGGGCCGGATTTCAAAAGAAGAACGGGCAGTGGAAGATGGTCTTTTTCGTCGCCGGAGATTAGATGAACGATACCGTTTCGCGATTTTCTAACCGCGTAGAGAACTACGTGAAATACCGTCCCGGTTATCCGACGGCGATGATGGAATTTTTCCAAAGCGAGCTTGGCGTCGGGCCGGCGTCGGTGGTTGCGGATATCGGGTCCGGTACCGGCTTGTCGAGCAGGCCGTTTGTTGAATTGGGATGCCGCGTTTACGGGATCGAGCCGAATGCCGCAATGCGGGACGCCGCTGATGAGTTTCTTAAGGGCTTCCAAAATTTTGTTAGCGTTGACGGAACATCTGAAAATACAACGCTCCCGGACGATTCGGTGGATATAGCCCTCGCCGCGCAGGCCTTTCATTGGTTCGATCCGGGGCCGACGGGCAGAGAATTTAAGCGGATCCTGCGCCCGGGCGGGTACGCAGCCCTTATCTGGAATGAGCGGCAGCTCGACACGACAGCCTTCCTGCGAGATTACGAACAGCTCCTGCTTAAATATGGCCGGGATTATTCCAAAGTGCGGCATGAGAACGTATCGGAAGAGATGCTTTCGGGGTTCTTCAATGCGGGTTTTGAGCGGGTCAGTTTTCCGAACGAACAGGTGTTCGACCTCGCGGGAATTAGGGGCCGGCTGCTTTCTTCATCCTATATGCCGGACGAAACCGACCCGGTATATGACGCGATGATCGACGAGCTTGCTTTGCTGTTTGCTAAACACGCCGAAAACGATAGAATTAAAGTTTTCTACGACACCAATATCTTTTATAGTCGGCTTTAATTATGACTTCATCACCGGAGCCCACGTCTGAGGCAAGAACGATCTCGGTCGCCCACTCGCCGGACTCGGACGACGCTTTTATGTTCTACGGCCTCGCGACTCACAAGCTTGAGACGGAGGGGCTGAAATTCGAACACGTCCTCAAGGATATTCAAACGCTTAACGAAGATGCCAAGAACGGCGTTTACGATGTGACGGCGATCTCGTTTCATGCCTATGCATACGTTTCGGATAAGTATGCTCTGCTGCCGCACGGTGCCAGCATCGGCGATAAATACGGGCCGATAATTGTCGCGAACGAACCGCGTAAACCAGAAGAGATCAAGTCGATGAAGATCGCGGTGCCCGGCGAGCTTACCAGTGCGTATCTGGCGTTGCGGCTTTACGAACCGGATTTCGAGCACATCGTCGTTCCATTCGACAAGATCATCGACGCCGTGGTGAAAGGAGATGCTGATGCCGGCCTTTTGATCCACGAAGGGCAGCTTTTTTATAAGCAGATGGGGCTCGATAAGGTTCTCGACCTTGGTGAATGGTGGCACGAAAAGACGGGGCTTCCGCTGCCGATGGGCGGAAATGCCATCCGCCGCGATCTGGGCGAGGACCTGATGAAGCAGGTGTCGAAGCACCTGCACCGCAGCATCGTTTACTCGATGGAGAACCGCGAAGACGCACTCGCCTACGCAATGCAATTCGCAAGGGATATGCCGCCGGAGCTGGCGGACCGCTTCGTGGCGATGTGGGTAAACGACCTGACGCTCGATTACGGCGAGCGAGGGCGCGAAGGCGTCCGGCGGCTCCTGGACGAGGGCGTCAAGGCGGGAATAATTCCACACGACGTACAAGTCGATTTTGTTGAATAGCAGAGAGCGGGCCATCGGGGCCCGTTTCTTGTATATGCGGAGGCTGTCAACCTCTTTGCATTGAGCGGCATCAAAGGCATTGACCACGCTATTGGTGAATCCTATGAGACTTAGAACGCTGACACTTTGCCTGGCCGTGCTTTTAGCAGGCACGAACCTTTTTGCCCAGGCCCCGGCTATCAGGAACGTAAGCCTTAGCCAGGCTGAGATCGATTCGATCGTTGCTCGTTTTACCCAGAACGAGCTCGAGTTTCGCGAGGCCCTGACGAATTACGTCTTTAACCGCAGCGCCACGATCCAGACGATAGGGATGGGCGGGCAGATCACCGGCGTTTTTCGGCGGGATTCGTTCATGACCTTTACCAGCGACGGCCAGCGGTTCGAGCGGATCACATACGCTCCGGTGTCGACGCTCACAGAGATAAACGTCACGCCGGCGGATCTGGAAGATCTGGGCGGAGTGAACCCGTTCGCTCTGGAGCCGTCGATGATCTCGCAGTACAACTTTACCTACTTAGGGAAAGAGAAGATCGACGAGCTTGACCTGCATGTCTTTGAGGTCCAGCCCAAGGTCATACCCAACCCTAAGAAAAGCGACCAGCGGGTCTTTAGCGGACGCGTCTGGGTAGATGACCGCGATCTGATGATCGTTAAATCGAGGGGGAAGGCGCTGCCGGAGACAAAGAACGACAAGTACCCGATCGTCGAAACATGGCGCGAAAATGTTGACGGCAAATACTGGTTCCCGGCGTATTCGACCTCGGACGACACGCTCGTTTTCGACAGCGGTTTGGCGGTAAAGCTCCGTATGCGGGTCAAATACGAAGATTATAAACTCGGCCGTACCGACGTTCGCATCGTCGAGGAAGAGCCCTTTGACGACAGCAGCCTCGAACCGGCCCCGTCGCCGACGCCCGACAATTAAACCTTTGCAAGGGCCTGGGCGATCGCCGCCCGGGCCTCTATTAAGATCTCTCCAACCTCTCGCCCGGCAGTTTCGATGGGCGGAAGCAGCTCAACCTCGATAGTTCCGCTATAGGCAGTGCCCTGCCGCTTACCCATCATCATGTCCGTATTTCGGATCGCCACGGGGATTATACGTTTGCCGGTCTGAACCGCAAGATGAAAGCCGCCTTTTTTTAGGGGCAGAAATTCGCCGGGCATCGCTCGTGTCCCTTCGGCGAAAACCCCGAAGGAATAGCCGCGGTCCATCACACGTTTTGCTTTTTCCATTGACCGCCGGGCCCGTTCGGGATTGGACCGGTCGATCGCGATTATGTTCACAAAATTCATCCCCTGGCCGAGGACCGGCACCTTTAGCAGCTCCTTTTTTGCTACCAGGCCGAGTCTCTTGCCCGCATAGCGAAAGAGAGCAGCGGTGTCCAGATAGGAACGATGGTTCGAGATGAAAACGTACGATTCATCCGGCTCGAGGTGCTCCTTTCCCGAGACACTGACGCGGGCGCCGCAGGCATCCAGCCAGGTGCGGGCTCCCCACAGGGCGAGCGGGTAGAGCCAAAGCCGCTTGTTGATCACGAAGAGAAAAAGAAGCGCGGGCAAGGCGACAAAAAGCAGCAGCAGGCTCGCCGATAACCAGCACCACCAATAACGAATTTTGCCCGCCAATCGGGATTTGGTATTCTCTGGGACAGGAAACACCAGGGTTTTATTGGCTCGAATCTCTTCCGAAATCGGACCTACCAAATGATCAGACATAAACTTTCAAGGGTGCCGCAACACGCTTCGGTATTTATTTCGCGTCAACGAATTGCCGTCGTCTGGGGACTGATTTTACTTCTTTCCGCAACGATTGTCGCACAGGTGCCGGCCCCAAAGGCGGTACTCGGCTTTCATCCCACGGATGCCCGGACGATCGCCGATTGGGAGCAGATAAGCGATTATTTCCGGAAACTGGATGCAGCGAGCCCGCGGGTCAGCGTCCGCGAGATCGGTAAAACGACACTCGGAAAGCCGATGATCGCGGCGTTTATCTCGTCCGAAGAGAATATTCGCAACCTGGATCAGATAAGGGAAGTAAACCGTCGCCTTGCGGACCCGAGAACGATCGCCGATCGGACAGAGGCAGACCGGTTGATCGAGAGTGGCAAAGCGATCGTCTCGATATCGTGCTCGATACACTCGAATGAGATCGTGGCATCGCAGATGTCGATGAACCTCGCGCACGAATTGGCGACGGCGGAGGATGCGGAAACGCTAAAGATCCTAGACGATACGGTCCTGATCTTGATCCCGTCTTCCAATCCCGACGGTGTTCAGATGGTCGCGGAATGGTATCGAAAGACCTTGGGAACCAAGAGCGAAGGAACGACGCCTCCTCAGCTTTATCATCATTATGCCGGCCATGACAATAACCGCGATTGGTTCATGCTGAACCTCAAAGAGACGCAAGCGATCACAAAGCTGTATTGGCAGGAGTGGTTTCCACAGATCGTTTACGACGTCCATCAGATGGGGCAGTCGGGCCCGCGCTTTGTGATCCCGCCGTTCTTTGACCCGCCGAATACACGGATCGATCCGACGATCGTGCGTGAGGTCGGGCTGATCGGATATAAGATGGCGGCCGACCTGCAGGCAGCCGGCCTCAAGGGCGTCGCGACCAACACCACCTTCGATATGTGGTGGCACGGCGGCTTCCGTTCTGCCCCCTATTACCACAATACGATCGGGATCTTGTCAGAGGCAGCCAGTGCGAACCTTATGACGCCGGTGACGATCACTCGCGAGCAGATGCAGCGGGTTCGGCCGGCCCGCGGGCTGAATTCACCGCTCGAGCGCACCATCTCGCAGCCCGAACCATGGGAAGGCGGCGAGTGGGGGCCGAGCGACATCGCCCGGATCGAGATGATCGCAAGCCGCGGGCTGCTGGAGATGGCATCGAAATTCCGCACGCGTTATCTTCGCAATTTTTACGAGCTCGGAAGGGCCAACACGACGCGAGACAGGAGTGTCCCTCAAGCGTTCATTATCACGGCGGGGCAGCCATACGCTGAAAAAATTGCACGGCTGATCGATATACTGCGCGAGCAGGGCATCGAGGTCCACCGGATGACACGCGAGTTGTGGGTCCAGCACGAACGCGACAGGCGCGAGTATCACGAGATGCCGCTCGGCAGTTTCCTGATCTTTACCGACCAACCGCAGCGGAACAATATTCTAAGCCTGTTTGAACGGCAGACGTATCCGGACCGGGTAAACGCTGCGGGCGAGCCCGACCCGCCGTACGACGTCGCGGGATGGACGCTGCCGCTGCAGATGGGGATTGAGTCAGAAACTGTTTGGGACATTCGCGACCTGGCGGGAAACCGGTCCACTATCCTACCGGTCGAGAACATAAACGAGGCACGGGCGGTGATGAACCTTCCGGCGGTAGAGGGGCCCTTTGCAAAATTTAGAAATCCGCTCCGCGACCCTGCTCGCGTCGGACTCTATCATGGCTCCATGGGTTCGATGGACGAGGGGTGGACCCGGCTGGTGCTGGACAACCATCAGATAAAATATGAGCTGGTGACCGACGCGGCTTTGCGTGCGGGGACACCGGACGTGGACGTTATTATCCTGCCGTCGATCAACGAAGCGGGGATCATCCGCGGGCTGTCGGCGGAGCGGTATCCGGATGAATTTGCCGGCGGCATCGGCGAGGCCGGTGTAAAAAATCTGAAAAGTTTTGTCGAGAACGGAGGGAGGCTGGTCTGCTTCGCCGCGTCGTGCGAACTGGTGATCAAGGAATTCGGGCTTCCGGTCAGAAATGTGCTTAGCGGCGTGCCGCGCAATCAATTTTACAATCCCGGTTCGATCGTAAAACTCGAAGTTGAATCGGGGCATCGTTTCGCCCGGGGCGTACCACCGGAAACAGCGGCGTATTTCACTAACAGCGCTGCGTTCGAGATCGCGGCGGATGCATCTGTTCGGACGGTAGCGCAGTATGCGTTGCAAGACGCGTTAATGTCGGGATGGATGCTCGGCGAAAAGATGATCAACGGCAAGGCGGCATTGGTCGAAACGTCGGTCGGCAAGGGCCAGGTAGTGATGTTTGCCTTCAGGCCGCAGCACCGCGGACAAACTTACGCGACATTCCCGTTCATATTTAACACGCTTGAGAAATGAAAAACCGCGAGCTTACTTTCCATAGAAGTACTTTGCTACCATAAACCGGCCTCCCGGAATACCGTAACCGCCAGAAACAAAGATCGCGTTTTCATAGATCCCAATAGATCCAAAGCCGATCATGATCTCGCCAAAATCGGCGCGAACGATGCCGCCGCGCCCAAACCGAAGGTCTCTTGATCCATCCTGACGCAGCCGCAAGATACCGCCGCCTTGGGTTTCGCCCGACGGTTGCAGCGGAATGTTTTCGCTTGCAGAAACCAGTATCTTTTGATCCCGTGTCAGGTAAATATCTAATAAGCGCCATAAAGAGTTGGGCGCGCCCACGTAACCCTTTTCACCAAAGGACATGTCTAATTCCCCTTCCGAATCGTATCTCGCAATTAGATAACCAATGCAAACGAGCATCTTATCGTCAAGCGTGATCTCCATATCGGTCAAGAAAGAAAATTTACCTGGCTGAACAGCGAGCACTCCGTTCCCTGCAAAGGTATTATCCAAGGAGCCATTTTCGTTATACCGCACGATCAGTGCATGTGGGGTGTAGCTGTTAGGTGAATCGGAATCGGGTCGTTCGACAGTAATACCAATCAGGATTTTTCCGTCGGATTTTAGAAAGGCATCGGTCCGGTCAAAACCGTAACCCCCATTAGTGTGGTTACTTCCCAAATGCGTTTGGGTGATTCCGTTGGAGCCAAAACCTGTATCGATCACTCCGTCTGGATCAAGCCGGACCAATGTGGCAAATGAACTCGCTCTGCCAAGCGATTCATATCGGTCTGAATATCCGGCAACGATCATCTTTCCGTCGGGTAGCAAGCGAACCGATCCCGCAATATCGTTGCTGAATTCTTTTGATTTGGCGGGGACAAAATCGCGGATGAAAAGCCCATTCTCCGCAAACGACTTATCAAGCGTTCCATTCGGGTTCAGGCGGAACACAAGGAAATCAGATTGGAATAGACTTGCACTCGGACTTGTCGCGCCCGCGATAATGACCTTTCCGTCCGGCTGGATGGTAAGTGAAAAACCGTAGTCGCCTACACCAATGGAAAACAATGCATGCCCTCCAGTACCAAAGCCGTTATCCATTTGTCCGTTTGGAAGCATCTTCGAAACCTGAATCCGGCTGCCGTCGTCAGGCGAGGAAACTGTCATCACATATAACAGTGTCCCATCGGGAAGGACCTTAGTCTCACCCCAAAAAAGCATGCCCGCGCCCGACGTGACGATATTGAATCCAGCGTCCCCATACGATCGATCCAGTCGGCCCGCTGTAAGGCCGGAAAATTGACCGAGCACCTCAATTAAGGGCGCAACAGTGAGGCATAGGCAAATTGAAAGTGAAATTCGTACGAGCATTTGGTATCGAGATATCCGGAGGTATTGGAGGGCGGAAATGTACCAGGACAAGGATACAGCAGCTCGAAGACATTTATCAATGATTATCTTCAATGCAAGCGATAACTTGTTTACAACGGTCCTATCGAAAAATATACTATTGAACGATGAAGTTCTTTGTGTTTGCCACTCTGTCTCTTTCCATCATAGTCACTTCGATCAAAGGATCTTCCGAGACCAATACTTTTTTTCTCCCGTCCGAACCGTTGATCAGGATCGGGCTGATCACGAATGCGTCCAGCGTGAACATCACTACGGGCGATACGCAGTTGGTCGCTTACGCTCCGGATGAATCGCCGCGGATGCTGGCGGCGAATCGAGTGACGGTTTCGGCTCGGGCTTATCGCCCTCCTGTGGTCGAGCAGTACATCATAGAAGTGAAAAATATTGCCACGTCGGCTGAAGCCGCCGCTATCGCCGAACGCACTCGCGAAGCGACGGGTGAAAGCGCTCTCGCCAGCATCGACACGGCGACGAACACCTGGAAGATCTGGATCGGCGGTCCGCGAGGAACGGCTGAAAGCGCTGAGGCTTTCCGCAGCTCTCTTGCTTCCAAGGGGATCGGCAACGTCAGCGTCACCGTTGAGAAAAGATCTGAGCATTCGCCTGAGGCGTTGGCACTTTCCCAGCAAGTTCGAATGGCAGGCAAGAGCGAGGTTCGCAGCTTGATCACGCCGATCGGTTCCGTTCGGCCGGCAATCGACGACGTTGTGCCCGGGCTCCGCGAATTGAGCGTCAACGGCCCGAGCGAATCGGCTCGCTATATCTCGCTCAAGGCGGTCGCCTTCGGCTCGTTCGATGAGCGGGCACAGCCGGTACGGCTCAACGGCAAGGCGTATCGCGGGAAACTCGAGGTCTTTGTGAACTCGCGGGGATCATTGACCGTGGTGAATGTCGTACCGCTTGAGGAGTATCTGCTCGGTGTCGTTCCGTCGGAACTCTCGCTGCCGCAGATCGAGGCCCAGAAAGCTCAGGCGGTCGCTGCCCGGACCTATGCCGTGGCGAACATAAACGGTTTTGCCGCACAGGGTTTTGATATGAAACCGGACGTCTGGTCTCAGGTCTATAAAGGCGTTTCGATCGAAACGGCGATGGGAACCCGTGCGGTACGCGAGACCGCCGGAATGATCGCGATGCACGGCGGCAAGCCGATCATGGCGTATTACACCTCGACCTGCGGCGGGCGAACAGAGAACTCCGAGAACATTTTTGAGGAGGCGAAACCCTATCTGAAAGGCGTGGAGTGTTCGCTCGAGGGAGGCCGGCACTTCGATCCCTTCTTGATCAAAACACAGCGTCGGCCCGCACGGCTCCGCGACGCTTCGAATCTGGAACTTGTAAGGCTGATGTCGCTGCTGGCCGTAAATGGCTTTGCCCTTGGCACCGGCGAAATGACCGATAGCTGGTTTGAGGAAGCACCGACGGCGGGTGAGATCTCGAACTGGATGAATAATCTTGCGTCGAAATTCGGCAAGACCTATCCGAACGTGACACGGGATACCGCAAAGCCGCTCGAGCTTGCCGCACTTCTCGCCCGCTTTGCCTATCAGCCCGGTGAGGCTGACACACTGCTTTCGAATTCGGACGTCGATTACCACCTCGGCTTTGACGATGCGAGCGAGGTGCCGGCCGCGAGCCGTGCCGAGCTGGCAATGCTCTTGCGCGACGGGCTCTTTCGGTTGCGTCCTGATCGCACGCTGCAGCCGAATCGGCATTTTTCGCGTGCCGAGATGATACGGCTTATCCGCCAGATCTACGAGAAGAGAAAGTGGATGCCGCAGCTCCAGACGGCGACGGCACAGCCCTCCGCAGACGGAAAGCTCGTGCTTAAGGTCGGACGTACCGATCGCCCGATCGAGGTCAGGCCCGATGTGTTTCTCTTTCGCCAGTTTGGCAGCGAAATGTACCCGGTGGCGGAGGGGGCCCTCGTTGGCGGGGAAGAGGTTCGGTACCAAACCGACGCAAGCGGAGCGGTGTTTTATCTCGAGATAGTGCCGACGCAGACGCCGACGGTAGCGGAGAAGATGTCACCGTTTACTAATTGGAGCGAAACCGTCTCAGCAGGAGCGGTTCAACAGCGGCTCTCGCGTTACGTTCGCGGGATCGGAACGCTCTATGACGTGAACGTTAAAACGCGCGGGTATTCACGTAGGGCGACCGAGCTGGAGATCATCGGCTCGAACGGCGTGAAGACGCTCAAGGGAGGTCGAATTCGCTCTGCTCTGCGCCTGCGTGAGCAGCTTTTCGTCATCGATAAACGGTACTCGGGCGACCGGGTCACAAGCTACACCTTCACCGGCCGCGGCTGGGGCCACGGGGTTGGTATGTGCCAATACGGTGCGTATGGGCTGGCAAAGATGGGCGTCAAATATGACGACATCATTCGCCACTATTACACCGGCGTGGACGTTACCAAGGCCTATTAACCCCGACTAACGCCCCTTTTTCTTGTCGTTCAATTTATCCACCAGCGAGGTCAGTGCACGCTTCATGTCGTCAGCGGCACCGCGGACGGCCTGAAGCTCGGTCTGGTCGTCGTGGCTGGTGACCATTGGCTGCACTCCTGCCATCCGGGCCTCGATCTTGCAACGCTTGTCCATCTGCCCTGCTCTCGAGCCATTTTCGTCGCTTAGATGAACCTCGACACGGGTCAGCCTTTCGCTGAACCGATCAAGGCTTTCCGAGATAAGGGCCTCGATCTCTGAACTGAGGCCCGCCGTCATTTCAATATTCTTGTCGGTGTTAACTTGAATTTGCATAAAAAGACGTTCGTCTAATATCGGTAGATCGCAGCCGCTCCGGTGTCGGTCGGCATTCTATCGGCCGGAACGACGACCACCTCGCCTCCCGCGGCTAATGTCAATTCGGAGAGGTCATCGAGGATGTCATCCGCCGGACCATCGGCAGTTTCCGTTATCGCACCCGTCCCGTGATCTATCTTTCCTGGCAAGTGTTTTTCTGCTTCGACGAGAAGCGTTTTAATGCGTCCGCCAACCGCTGCCTTTGCGATCTCGGCCGGGTCCTTATGGCCCGAGCCGTTCGCGTTCGCGGTGCCGAATTCCTCGACCAAACCGGCAAGCCGCTCAAGGTATTTCGGCTCCATGATCTTCCATACCGCACTCCGAAGTTCCTCAACATCCAGAGACTCGGGATGGATATCCGGCCCTTCTTTCAAAAGATAAGAATTGTGCGAGACCTTTTCAAAGACCGCGCGGTGCTCCGGCAGCGTTACGAGCACAAGGGGGGTCTCCGACGGCTTTGAAAAATGTTCCAGAACGGCGCGGTCAACTTCGCGAAAATACCGTTCGGTGTCGACATCGATCTCCGGCTCCTTGCCGCCGTGGCCGTGGTGCATGGCCGATTGGCCCGGGCCCGCTCCGGCATAGGAGGCTACGGTCGTGTGCGGTTCGGTGAGTTCCTCGCCGAGAGCCTCCGTGAGTGTCCGCGGAAAATCCTCAGGGAGGTCTACCTCAAAAAGTGCGTCGCGGTTGCCTTCGTACAGCATGGCTTCGCCGCGCGTCAATGCCAGTACGTGATAGCCGTCCGAGGACTGAGCTATGCGTATAAGCGGCTTGATGTGAAACGTGTCGGCGACCACCGCAAGCTCTGGAACGGGTCGCGCGAGTTTGTAAATTCTGAAAAATGACGGCGATGCGAGCACGGCAAGCCCCTCACCCCTTTGGATCCAAAATTCGCGATCGTCGAGTAGTTCGCGAAAGCGGCCGAGCAATGGACGGGTAACCTCTTCCGGAAACTCGGAAGATCTGTTTTCCAGCTCTCGAATCAGATTCTTGAATCTGATCGGGTCCTGTTCGGCCTCGGGAAAGCTTCGATGTGTTGGCTGGTAAAGCGAGAAGCACGGCGGCTCGGGCGAATCGAATGCTCTTGCGGCGAGATCGTTCTTCGGTGTTGACATAGATACCTCCTTGTTCATCGCGGCGAACGTGCCGCCGCAGATCAGTTAAATAACAACAATATATAGAATGATTATACCACAGGCCCACGGCAGATAATTTAAGGCGCGGTGCGGCCTGTTCGCCCAAATGTGTAGTATAGTTTTCGTCGATGACGACCGTTTCGGCTGCCCTCTTATTGTTTCTTGTGATGGACCCGCTCGGGAATATCCCGCTCTTTATGACGTCCTTGAAAAAGGTCGAAGAGGGCCGACGGCGGTTCGTGGTCATTCGGGAACTGCTCATCGCTTTAGGGGTCCTGGTCGGGTTCCTCTTCCTTGGACAGTACCTTTTGAGGCTTCTTTCGCTTTCCGAAACGGCATTGACAACAGCGGGCGGCATTATACTAATGATCATCGCCTTAAAAATGATCTTTCCGCGGCGAGAGAGTTCGCTGGCGGAAGAGGTCGAGGGCGAACCGTTTATCGTGCCCCTTGCCATCCCATATGTCGCGGGGCCCTCGGCGATGGCCACCGCATTGCTGCTGATGAGCGGCGAGCCGGGTAGATGGCCGGAGTGGCTGCTGGCCGTCTTTTTAGCATGGTTGGCCTCGGCGATAATAATTTATTTCTCGAGTTATCTTGCAAAGTTCCTGGGCGAAAAGGGGTTGGTCGCGATCGAGCGTTTGATGGGAATGCTGCTGATCACCGTTGCGGTCCAGATGCTGCTAAACGGGATCGGGGCGTTCATCGCCGCAAACAGTACCGCGGGCTGAAAGCACTAGATCTTTAGGCCGATAAGAAAGGCTGCGAGTATGCCGGCGAGGCCGCCCAGAAAGAATCGGAAAACGGCCCCGCTGTCCCGCGTCTGATAGGTCAGCCAGCCGATAGCCGCGCCGAAAACGATCAAGCCCGCGGCACGTGCTCCGCCATGGCCGAGTGCCGCGTCGGGCAGATATCTGAGTGCAGCGGCCAGTACGGCGGCGGTCAACGTTCCGAATAAGGCGGGCCTTTCGGCAAGATCGAGCATATCGCTCGGAATGATATCATGACCTCACCGCGAAAATAATGAGATTTTCAGCCTTTCAAGTTAGAGCATCGGTTCTCTTGCTCGCCATTATTCTGGCCTTTATCGCCGCACGGTATATTTTATAGGAATGGCTTCTCGAGCGATCGGTGAACGGCCGATATACGTGATAGCCGGCCCGACCGCGTCCGGCAAAACGGCGCTGGCGGTGAGGCTCGCCCGCGAGGTGGGCGGCGAGGTGGTGAATTTCGATTCGGTCCAGATCTATCGCGAGATCAGTGCCGCGACAGCCAAACCGACCAAGGACGAGATGGAGGGCATCCCGCATCATCTGATCGATTACGTCGATCCGCGGCGAAATTATACGGCGGCGGATTGGGCCGCCGACGCACTGAAAAAGATCGCCGAGATCGAGGCCCGCGGAAATACGGTGGTCTTGGCCGGCGGCACCGGGTTTTATTTGCGTACCCTGATGCGGCCGCTGTTCGAAAGCCCAAAGACCGATGAAACTCTCCGCCGCCGCCTGCGTAATATCAAGGAGAAGCGCGGTGCAGTACACTTGTATCAGATGCTCGTACGCGTCGACCCCGCCGCAGCCGCATCGCTGCCGGAAAAGGACCATGTGCGTGTGATGCGGGCACTTGAGGTCTTTTTTCAAACCGGCGAGCGAATTTCCGAGATCCGCGGCCGCCGGGCTCAGCCGCCGGATTTCGCCGAGCGGATGAAGATCTTTGTACTTGAGCCGCCGCGTGACAAGCTTTACGAAAAGATCAACCGGCGGGCCGAGATGCACTTCGCAATTGGCTTAGTGGAGGAGGTCGAATACCTTAGGCGGCAAGGTATCGCTGACGACACAAATGCATTGGGTGCACACGGCTATCGCCGGGTCTGCGAATACCTTCGGGGCGAACGGAGCTTAGAGTCAGCCGTCGAGAAAACTCAGCAGGATGTTCGCAATTATGCCAAGCGTCAATTGACATGGTTTCGCCGTGAGGAAAAGGCCGTCTGGCTGAAAGGATTCGGCGACGAAGATGCGGTTTGGGAAAAAATTATCAACGAGATCGTGCCGAATGATGTATGATATTCGGTCACTTTAAACTTACTATTGAGTGTTGGCACAATTCTGTTATAATCGGTTGTGCAGGTGTTAAATACGGCAACTAAAAGAGAAAATGCTATGGTGGATAAACCGACTGCCCAAAACATACAGGACGCTTTTTTAAATTCGGCACGACGAGAAAGGGCGACGGTGGTGATCCATTTGCTTCAGGGTTCCACACTTACGGGCAGGATCAAGAGCTTTGATAAGTTTTCACTGCTATTGGATGTCGGCGGTCAAGATTTTCTGGTCTTTAAACACGGTATATCCTCGATCGCTCACGAGCGAAAGCATGAAGCATCCTAAGACTCGTTGCGCGGTAAATTTATAACTTTCGAGGGGATCGACGGCAGCGGCAAGTCAACCCAGGTGGAGATACTCGCGGGCGAACTTCGCTCCGGGGGTATCGATGTCCTTACCACACGAGAACCCGGCGGGACCCCGTTGGGGCAGAGGCTGCGAGAGGCCTTTCTAGAAACAGAAGAGACGGTAGCTCCGCTTGCGGAGCTTTTATTGTTTGCAGCGGACAGGGCCCAACACGTCGAGCATCTCATCCGGCCGGCTCTTGCATCGGGCCGAACTGTCATCTCGGACCGCTATGCGGACGCGACCCGTGCCTATCAGGGAGCGGGGCGAGGGTTTGACCGGGAACTGACGGAGCGGTTGATCACACTTGCGACCGGAGGGCTGGAGCCGGATCTTACGGTGTTTTTCGATCTGAGCGTGGAAGCAGCACTTGCCCGTATGCGTGGCCGCGAAAACGTCAACGAACAGCCGAATCGAATGGATCTCGAGGCAGCGGCCTTTTACGAGAAGGTCCGCGCCGAATATCTTGCTATCGCAGCCCGCGAACCCGAGCGTTTCAAGGTGATCGACGCCGATGCCTCCATCGCCGAGGTTGCCGCCCGGGTGCGGGCAGCGGTGAGCGACGCCCTTCCTAAAATTTCCGGATCATAACCACTCCGGCGACTATTAGCAAAATACCCGCAACACGCGGAAGAGAGAGTTCACGGACCGGCACGCCGAAAAGGCCGAAATGGTCGATCACGAGGCTCATTATCATCTGGCCCGCGATGATCAGGCTAATGGTTAATGCTACCCCCAATTTCGGCAGCAGCACGATCGACATTGCGACGTAGAACGCCCCGATCAGCCCCCCGGTCCACGCGATCGGCGGAGCGTTTCGTATGCCGGCGGCGTTCGAGATGGGAATACCGGTAACGAGGATGTAAGAAAGCAAAGCGATCGTTCCGATCAGGAATGATAAGAAGGCGGAGATCAGAGGGCTTTCGACCGCGACTGACAGGCGAGTGTTTATCGCGACCTGGGTCGGCAAGGCGGCACCCAGGATCAATGCGATAAGAATTAATAAATAAACGTTCGACACCGCGTCAGTATTCTATTTTGTCGGGCTTTAAGATCCACTCCTCAAAGACAGCCAGTCCCTCTTCGCGGCCGCGCTGTTCGACGGGCACACTGCGTTTCGCCGGATGTGCCGCAAGCTCTTCATAAATATATGCATCGTCAAAGCCGGCGCGCGCGGCATCGTTTCGGTCACAGGCGATGTAAATACGCTCGGCCCGCGACCAATAGATCGCGGCCAGACACATTGGGCAAGGCTCGCATGACGCGTAGATCACGCAGCCCGCAAGTTCAAATGTGCCGAGGGCCCCGCAAGCCGCTCTGATCGCGACTATCTCGGCATGGGCGGTCGGGTCGTTGGTGGAGGTTACTCGGTTCTGCCCCTCGCCCAGGATCACGCCGTCTCGTGCGACGACCGAACCGAACGGGCCCCCGGCGTTCGCGTTCATCCCCTCGCGAGCGAGTTCGATGGCGCGCATCATCAAACCGTGGTCGTAAGCGGACATTAATTTTTCGGAACTATTCGGATCTCGTATAGCGTCGGCCAGAATTTACCGGTAACGAAGACGCGGTCGCCTGCCTCATCGTATGCGATGCCGTTGAGCACCTCGGCACGACGGCCTGCCTTTCGTGCTTCGACCGCGATCGGTTTGAGGTCGATCTTGCCGAGGACCTTGCCGTTTGAAGGATCGATGCGATAGATCGTGTCGGACTGCCAGACGTTGGCCCAAAGCTCACCTTTGATCCACTCGAGTTCGTTCAACCGCATCAGAGGACGGCCGCGTTCGTCATTCACGACCATCGTTCGAACGGTCTTAAATCCCTCCGGCTCGACCACCCGGATGACATGAGTGCCGTCTGACATGTACAGATTTGTGCCGTCGTGGGTAAGGCCCCAACCGTCACCGGAATAGCGGAACTGTTGTATAGGCTTAAGATCCGTTAGGCTGTAAACGAAGGCTGTGCCCTCCTGCCAGGTTAACTGATAGATCTTGTCATTGAGAATTGCGATACCCTCGCCGAAATAATCGCGCGAGAGGTTATGCTGCTGCAGCACCTTGCCGGTCGTCAGTTCCACCTTCCTGAGCCAGGAATAGTGGCCGTCCCCTTCTTTGCCGCCCGTCCCTTCGTAAAGAGCTCCGTTGTGAAACACGAGCCCTTGCGTAAATGCATTCGGGTCGTGCGGGAATTTATTGACAACCTCGGCGGTGTATTCCGGAACTGCCGGCGTCGGGGAGGTATTCGCCCCGGCACGGTTGCCGTTGTTAGCCGCGGGGCCGCCGCAGCCCATCGCCGCGATACTGAAAAATAGCAGGAATAACAATCGCATCATCAGTTAGAAGAAAGTTGAAATGATATTAACCTCTCAACATATTAGCAGATTGGCTGTATTTTGCCGCGACAGCATAAGCGGGCGCTGTGGGCAGGCGCTTCTGGTAAAATAGAGGGAGAGGTAAAACACATGTCAGAGCAAAGATTCGGCGGGTATGTCGATCACATTGCGGTCAAAAGCGAAGACCTGGCCGCGGACGTAGCGGAATACGAGCGCTTGGGATTTAAGGTGGAGACGCTTTACGAGGACTGGGCTATCGTTCGCGACCCACGCGGATTCGGCATCGCTCTGCTTCCCCCGGGTTCGAAGCATCCGCCGCACATCGCGATGCGGGTGGATACAATGGAGGAATTGGAAGCGGCCGCCTCGCGGGAAGGCAGGCCGATAAAGCCGCATCGGGACGGTACCAGCTCGTTCTACACCAAAGGCATCGGCGGGCAGGTGATCGAGGTCATCCATTATCCGGCGGACTTTAAAAAAGAAGCGGCCGGTTAAGCTCCCGAAGGAGCCGCCCCGGCCGCCGATAACACCTTTGAATTTCTATGCCGAAGTGGTCTTGGAAACTTCCTGCACCACCTCGCCGGTCTGCTGGCGGCCGGCGCTGAGTGCGATATCGGCCTGTGCGACCATGCCGCAGCATGCCCCTGCACCGTCAACCACAGCCACGCGACGAACCTGGCGTTCTTCCATCAAATTGCAGCAGTCCTCGATCGACGTTTCGGGCGTCACGGTGAAAGCTGCCGGCGTCATTGCGTCCTGGACGGTCAAGTCGAGCGGGTTTTTCCCCTCGGCCACCGTTCGGGTTGTGATGTCCCGGTCCGTGATCATACCGACCGGGATACCGGATTCCTTGCTTTCCACGACGGGAAGACAGCCGCAGTCGCTGTCCACCATCATTTTCGCGGCCTCTTGAAGCGATGTCTCCCGCGTACACGTGGCCGGGTCATTGCTCATTATCTGTTTTACTTGCATTATGTTTCTCCTTTTTAAGTGCTGAATATTATGCTAATCCCATGATCGGGTGGGCCGCCGGTGATACTCCCGGGTTCGATGGCACGAATT
>JAEWBM010000079.1 GCA_023391155.1 Acidobacteriota bacterium | reverse complement strand
ACCGTCGCCCGAACATCGAACAAAAATGCCTCGGGCGTATATTTCGGGCTGATCCGGCGGTAGGGCATCGGCGGCCGCAGGCCGTTTATCTCAGGCGAACCCTCCGGCGGAAGCTCAGGTGCCCGGTCGCGCCGCGGCGGTGCGATGTCGGTCTTTACCAGCTTCCGGATCTCCTCAGCCAGGACCGGTGCGAGCTCGGCCGGGCCTTTCAGCAGGCCGTCCAATGCCGCTTCGGGCGACGGTCCTTGTGCGATCTGAAGCCTCCAAAAACCCAGCCGCCCGCTCCGGGAGCTGAGGAGATAAACGGCCGCGGAGGCCTCGTGATAAACGGGAAACTCGAACGAGCTCCGCCGCATATTCGCCCCTTTCACCAGGATAAACACGTCGGTGCCGATCACCGCGCCTGCCGCAGCGGCATCCTCCGCCGACATGTTGAAAGGTGTCTCCGATCCCACCGAGGCAAATGCCGCCTCTGCCGCGCTCCGGTCCGTCATCGCGAACCCGTCCTCACCCAGAGCATCGTGCAATCGCTGGGCGTAAGCGACGCCGGCCGAATCGTTGTCCGGCACTACAACCGCGACCCGCTGTGCCGCCGCCCAACCGGCCGCGACGAACAATATCACCGCCACAAACATTAAGTGATCTCGCAGCTTCATGAGCGGTAAAGCTTTGCCATTTCGTCCTTGAGCTCATCAGGGAAGCAGAGCCGATGTAGGCTGTAGCCTTTTTGCAGTCCCCGGACCGCGGCGCTGACCTCCGAGATCTCTTTGATCGAGGGGCGCGAAAACCCTTCCTCGACATAGATCATATCCTTTGGTTTCGCCCCTTCGCTGACATAAAAATTGTGTGACACCTCACTGCCCATATCCTCGAGCACGTAATAATCCGGATCGAATCCGGCCGCCGCCACGACCTCCCGCGCCGCGGCGATGAAACGCTCTCGTTCTTCTTCCTGCATATCCAGGTCGAATGCCTTAAATAGCTTGCGATGCAAGAATCGGGAAGAGAGGTCCGCGAGCACCGGGTCGGCGGAATGCTGCCACTGCTTTATGTAGAACAGCACGTCGGCGTCGTCCAGGGCGAGGTGGCTCTCCAGGTCCAAACGCTCCCGTTTCAATATCTTCTCGAACGGCGTCCCCGGCGCATACCATACCTCGCCGCCCTTTGCGACGACATCCAGCGCCCGCCTGAGCAGGGCCCGCAGCACCGCCTCGGCCGATCGCAGCGTCCTGTGAAAATAGACCTGCCGAAACATATAATAGCGGGCCTGCAGATAATCCTCGACCGCGTAAATGCCCGGTGCTGAGACATATAGCTGATCATCCGCCTCGTTTATCTCTATCGATTTGATGATCCACTCCAGGTCGTAAACGCCGTACTTCACTCCGGTAAACAGCGAATCCCGAAGCAGGTAATCCATCCGGTCCACGTCGAGCTGCGATGAAACAAGCTGAGCAAGCGCCATGGGCCGAAAATCGCCTTTAATGATCGCCGCGACCCTCTCGGGCAGCTCCGCCGAGTATTCACGCAGGCACCGCCCCACGCCGGTCTCGGTGCTCAGCACAGCCTCGATCGTAAAGTTCTCGTGATGGAAATCCAGGATCGATTCGACCACGTGCGAAAACGCCCCGTGACCGATGTCGTGCAGCAGCGCCGCCGCCCGTACCGCGATCCGGTCCGCTTCGTCTAACTTATAGCTGTTGGAAAGTTTAGCCAGTATCCGCGTCGCCAGATGAAACGCCCCCAGGCTGTGCGTGAATCGTGAATGCTCAGCGCCTTGATACGCAAAATGAGCCAGCCCCAACTGCCTGATCCTCCTCAGCCGCTGAAACTCGCGCGTGTCGATCAGCCCTACGAGCAGCCGCCCCTCCGCCGAATCCATCCGCACTCTAATAATATTGTGAACCGGGTCCCGGTAAATTCGTTCCGACATCGTTTTACTTTGGTGAGTTTAACCTGTCTTCACCGGCATTCGAAACGTCCCGGCGGATTGTCGGGATCGTTCAAATATTCTAAGAAAATCCATAAATTCGGATGAATATTTCGGATATCATAAATCTGAAGCATTTGAGATATTGCGTAACCTTTACCGGAGGGTCGTAAATGCCTGTCACAGAAAGACTTATATGTTTTCTGGTAAACTCCTCTGCATTGGCTCGCAAGTTGCCTAAATAACACCCGAAAGGACAATTCTGTCCAGAGTTCTACTTTTTGGGCTCAAACAATAATTAGGAGAAATACTTATGCAACGAACCATCAAGGTCATCTCCATGCTTGCGGTTCTGCTTTCGATGGCGACATTTAGCTTCGCCCAGGAGCAGTACGGCAGCCTGGATATCACCACACAGGACAGTGCGGGAGCACTTGTCCCGGGCGTTGCCGTCACGATCACCGCTGTTGAAGGAACAGCTGGTTTTCGCCGTACGGTTACGACCAACAGCTCAGGCTTCGTTCGTGTGCCGCAGATGCCGCCGGGTGCTTATCGCCTGACCGCAGCTGCCACAGCTGGTTTCGCTGAATCCAGCCAGAACGTTCGCGTCGAGCTCGGCCGCGCAACTCCGGTAACCATGGAGTTGGGTGTCCAGGTCGCGGGCGAAGAAGTTACGATCGTCGGCGGTGAGGCACCGGTTGACACGACAAGCTCAGAGATCTCGACCGCGGTTAACTCCGAGCGTATCGAGATTCTTCCGAAGGGAGAGAGCTTTACCAGTATCCTGAAAGTTATTCCGGGCACACGCCCTGAAGGCCTTGCCGGCGGCTTCTCGATCGACGGAGCCAGCGGCGCTGAGAACACTTTCATCATTGACGGACAGGAAGTTACCAACTACCGGAACGCGGGCCTCAACGGAAACAACAACATTCCGTTCGAGCTCGTTCAGGAAGTCCAGGTTAAGTCGAGCGGCTTTAACGCCGAGTTCGGCGGCGCCACGGGCGGCGTTATCAACGTCGTGACCAAGGGCGGTAACAACCAGTTCCGCGGCGATTTCGGCATCCAGTTCGAACCGTCGAAGCTCCAGGGCGGCAACCGTCCTACGCTTTATCGGTTCACTACGGGTGCAGTAACGTCAACGAATTATACTCAAACTCCTGAGTATATAACTTCGCCAAAATCGAAGTATCTGAACAGCTTTCCGTCGGCAAACCTCAGCGGCCCCATCATCAAGGACCGCGTATGGTTTTTCGGAAGCTATTCACCGCAGGTTTACTCATCTACGGTTGATACAACATTTTTCACAAATCAAGCCGCGGCGACTCGCACGATCACGGGGCGTGAAACGTTCAAAGCAAAGCGTACATATGAATACGCTTTCGGCCGTATCGATGCATCGCCGATCTCAAGCCTTCGCTTGACCGGTACCTATTTATGGAATCCGCTCATCGATGACGGCATTCTGCCTTTCGGCACCTACAGTTTCGGTGGAACGCTTGCCTCCACATGCGTTCCGTTCGGAGGTTCGATCGGTACCCTTTGCGGTAACGAGTTGACCAGCCGTCAGGGCGGCCGCCAGAATTCGAACAATGTGACCTTCCAGGCGGTTTATACCCCGCTTAACTGGATGGTGGGTTCGTTCCGCTATTCACGCGGTTTCCTGAATGAAAAGCTTGGCAACTACTTCAAACCTTCTGGTCTGCGGTTCTTGTGTCTCACGGGTAATACTGCGAACACGAACTGGGGTCCTGATGCTTGTACCCAGGGAACCAACGACCCTGCCAACGACCAGACGACCAAAGATGTATCAGTCCGGGAAAACTACGAAGGCGATGTCAGTTTCCTGTTTGACGGAGGCGGCCGCCACGAACTCAAGACCGGTTACGCCCACCAGTCGATCTACAACGATCTTCTGAAGAACTACACGAATCGTGTTTATCTTCAGTATGGTGCGCCGATCAACCAGAACTTTAACTTCTCGACATTGGCTCAGCCGTCGGCACCTGTTTGTAGCCCCGGTGGACCGTACGTCGATTGTGTTCTTGGACACGGCATCCTTTATCGCTACGGTGAAAAGGGCGAAGGCAGCAACTTGAACCAGGCTTTCTATATCCAGGACAAGTGGCAGCCGCATCGTCAGCTGACGCTGAACCTCGGTGTCCGTATCGAGAAAGAATCACTTCCGTCGTTCAACGGTTTTGACGCTCCGTTCAGCTTTGACTGGAGTGACAAGATCGCTCCGCGTCTCGGATTTGCCTTTGACGTGTTCGGCGACGGCAAGACCAAGATCTTTGGTAGCTACGGTAAGTTCTTTGACCGCTTGAAGTTCAAGATGGCTCAGGGTTCTTTCGGCGGTAACTTCTACCGCGTTGACTTCTTTGAGATCCTGCCGACCAGCGGCCCGTTCCGCTCGGCGTTTACGGAAGCCAACATCCTTGGCAACTGGACTGACCCGATCGGCGGCAGCTGTGCTCCGACCGGCTTCATCGGCTCCGGCATCAGCCGCTGCCAGAATGACTACCGCGTTGCTTCGAACGTTCCCGGCGTGGACATCGAAGTTGCCGGTGGCGTTGACCCTGATCTTCGTCCTTATCAGCAGCGTGAGTTCACGTTCGGTGCTGAACGCGAATTGAGCCGCAACTACGTGCTCAAGGGCCGTTACACCAACAAGAAGCTCATCGACACTGTTGAGGATGCAGGTGCTATCAGCTCCAGCGGTTCTGAGATCTACATCACGGGTAATCCGGGACGTGGCCTCCATCGAGAGTTCTTGTCACAATTCGGTTACAATGAGCCGTACGCTACCGCTCGTCGTAACTATAATGCTGTTGAGGTTCAGCTCGAGCGTCGTTTCGCCAGCAACTACTTCTTCAACATGAACTATACCTATAGTCGCCTTCGCGGTAACTATTCAGGTCTGGCTAACTCTGATGAAGCAGGGCGTTCCGATCCGGGCGTTAACCGTAACTTCGACCTTCCGCACATCGGCTTCACGGCCGCCGGCGGTTCGGATTACGGCCCGCTCGCAACCGATCGTCCGCATGTGTTCAACGCATACGGCGGTTATGTACATGACTGGAGCAGCACCAACTCGACCGAGTTCAGTGCTTTCCAGACGTTCCAGTCCGGAACTCCGCAGTCGACCCTCGTCAGCTTTATCGTGCCGATCTTCTTGAACGGACGTGGCGATTTGGGCCGCACGCCGATGTTCTCGCAGACCGACTTCAGCGTTACCCACAAGTATCGCTTCGGCCGCGACAACCGGTTTGGTGTACAGGCTAACCTGAACATCATCAATTTGTGGAACCAGGATACTGTCACCGGGTTCGCTACCACGTATTCCAATAAGGCGATGTACAACTTTGCCCCTGGATTCAACTACGGTTGCCCGTCAGGTGATTACCCGTGTTTGTTGAACGCATTCAACTCTGGAGCTTTGTATGACCAGATTGTTGCGAACCTGACAACAAACACTAATATGACGGATCCCCGGATCAATCCGGACACGGGACTTCCGATTGATGCGACACCGGTAAACCGGAATGCGATAAATGCATCATATGGAATGGATAGTGCATTCCAAGCGCCCCGTGCGATACGTTTCGGATTCAAGTTCACCTTCTAAGAAGGGACTTATATCTTTAGTGTTTTCGAACACCTTTACCCGCCTGAGCGATCAGGCGGGTTTTTTTATAGCCATTAACCGAACCGCATCTTCACCAATAACTCGCCAGCCCTCCAACCCCCACGAACCGATCTCGTCGATCCCATAGACGGGCTATAACCGATAAGTAAACGGCCAGATCCATCGGGGCGGCCGCCGGGACGAATCCGGCCGTGCGTACCGGGCCGTGCCATTCTCATACAAACACCCGCTTCGCCCAACGATCTCCCCGGGGCGCCAAGCCGCCGCATTTTCGGCGGACATGGGCACTGAGGCGCAAAAAAACACCCGGAGGGTGCTCCGGGTGTTTGTTATTGATCTCATCAGCCGTGTCTAATTCCGAGTTTCTTTCGCTTTTTCCTTATAATGCTTGATCACCTTCTTCACCTCGTCCTTGTTCGGAATGTCGCGTGCGACCTCCAGATATTTCTCCAGCTCCTTCGCCGCATCCGCGTATCGTTCCATATTGTGAGCGTAAAGTAATGCGAGGTTCCAGTGGACATCGGCTGAGTTCCCGTCGGACGACCTTTCCGCCTTCTTAAAGGCCGCTTCCGCATTAACATAGTCCTTTGCCTGCCGCCGGACTATTCCGAGCAGAAGATTGGCCTCGACCGAATCGGGTTTGAGCCCGACCGCCTTTTCGCTCATCGGCAGAGCCTCCTCGGTCCGCTGCAATCCATAAAGCGAATATGCCAGCCCATATGTGCTGTCAAAGCTTCGTGCATTTACTTCGATCGCCCGCTGAAACAGCTTTGCGGCTTCCTCGAACTTGTTCTGTGCGATGCGGATCACGCCGAGACGCTGAAGCGCCATAAAATAATCCGGGAAGATCGCGATCGCCTGTTCTAGCTGTGTAACCGCCGGTTCCAATCGTCCCCGGTCAATATCGTCAACTGCAGACTTATACAGGTCCTCGGCCTGCTTCGGAACATCCTGTGCATAAACCACAGCGTTCTGGAATGGCACCGAGTCCGCGTTCTTCCTTAGACGCAGGTAAATGTCCTGTTGAATGTTGTCGGTCAGTTGACGCCCGCCGATCCCGACACCGGCGATCTCGACCTCTGCCGAACCCTCTTCCATCCCTGTGCCGAAAGGAAGGGCCTTCACGCGGTACCGCCCGTGCCCGAGGCCGCTGAAAAAGTATCGACCCGAACCGTCCGTTCGCACCCGCCGGACCACCATTCCATAATCGTTCACAAGCTCGACGAAAACCTGTGAAACGGGCCTCCGATCCGGGCCGAAAACGAATCCGGAAATGGTGCTTCTTTCATTCTGTGCATAGGTGCCCAGCGCGGTTGTTAGCATCACTGCCGCGGCAAATGCGATACAGGATGCGGTCTTGGTAATACTTTTCATTGTCTCCTCCGTAAGGGCAGGTCCGGCCACTCCTGCGTCAATTTTGCAGCAGATGGCCGAGCTTTTCTCGTTTTACTTTCAAATAATGAGCTGCGGGCTCGTTTTCGGTTATTTCGATCGGTATGCGTTCGACGATCTCAAGGCCGGCTTCCTCAAGCGCCCTGAGTTTGTCGGGATTGTTTGAGATGACGCGGACCTTACACAGCCCGAGGTCGAATAGGATCTCGGCACACTGGCGATAATCGCGTGCGTCGACGGCAAAGCCGAGCTTTTCGTTCGCCTCGACCGTATCGGCGCCCTGGTCCTGCAGTGCGTACGCCCTGATCTTGTTTATTATCCCGATGCCGCGCCCTTCCTGCTGCTGATAGACGATGGCCCCGCGGCCCTCGGCCTCGATCAGTTCAAGGGCACGTCTTAGCTGCGGGCCGCAGTCGCATTTTATCGAGCCAAAGACATCGCCCGTCAGGCATTGCGAATGTATCCGGACGAGAGTGGGCGTGTCCGGCCGCATCTCGCCCTTGAACAGCACGACAAATTCCTCGGTGCTCGTCAGCGAGCGATAGCCCGCGATCAGAAAGTCCCCATACTCAGTAGGGAGCTGCGCGGTCGCCACCCGCTCCACCGTTATCTCTTGCGAGCGGGGCGGACAATCCTTGGTCATTACGGAAAGTTCCTGTAACACGATCGAAATTAAATGAGAATCCAATTATACCCTATTTTGTTCCAACTGTAATGAATTAGTTCGCCGAGCGGGAGGGAAAGGATGCGCCGCCGCACATTTAAAAAGCCGAGGGCCGCCCACAGATCTCGTCTGTGAACGGCCGGTGGCGGGGGAACAATTGTCGAGTGTGGTTTTTTCTTACTCCGCTTTCGGCTCTTCCTTTTTCTCTTCGTTCTCTTCGGCCGCTTCGTCTTCGTTATGGGCGAAAACAGCTCCGTCCGTCGTTCCAAAGATCTTTGAGAAAAGCCCGCTCAACACCTCTGAGATACCTGCCGGTTCGCCTGCGGGCACCGCGGGGACGGTGGCCGTGTCATCGGCAAATGCGGTGTTTAGCCTGATCAGGTCGGCCGTTACGTGGCGGCAGAACGAGCAGTCCACCAAATGCGTGATCATCGGCCCCGCCTCGCGTTCATTCACCGTTCCTTCCGTAAATGCGGTCAATGCATCCTCGTCCAGATGCGGGCCCTTGATGTGAGCAAACCCGGCATTACGCTTAGGCAGATACCGGCTCAGCATCCCTTGTATGATCATTTCATGAGAGTATTGTGTTTCCTTGTTCGCCATTTCGGTCCTCGACCTCCGCAACTAAGACGTCATATGCAAATGACATTTGCGGAAAATATTCTCAGGCATAAAAATTATTTTATTCGCTATCAGCTTTCGTCACGTCGCGCTCAGCTTGCGAAAAACATCGCTTCCGGCCAGGTCTTCCGTGGCTAGCTGCATACATATTTCAAGCTCTTTGCCCGATAGCTCGTGCGCACGCGTCAGCTCCGCCTTAAAACCGGACAACACCTTGGCATAACTCTTTTCCAGCCAACGCATTACCGTCGATTCATGGGTGCGGCTCTTTTCGCTTCCTTGCTGTTTCCGGCGTTGAAACCAGCCCCTCAATGGTGACGCTTCATTCTCGACCAGTTTTGCGATCTCCCGAAGCTTTAAATTTTCGACGTGATAATAAAGCAGCAAGAGCTTTTCGTGGTCTTCCAGCGATGAAAAGGCCGCCTCCAGCGATTCGACCGTTGCCTTGCGATATCTTTCGCGGGCCAGGTGGTCGATCATCTCATCTTCGCCGCCCGGGGCCGGATCGAGAAATGACGCATGTGCCATCCCCTCGCCGAGATTTTCGGTCATCTCGTCGAGCGAAACCTCATCATGGCTCGCACGGTGCAGGTCCACCAGCGAATGCCATATTACCGTCCGAAGCCAGCCTCTTAGCGATCCGCGGCCGCTGTACGTTGCAAATTTCGATACCCGTTCGCCGTCAACTATCTTCGTGCCGTAAAGGTCCACATAGACCTGGTCGATCACGTCCTGTGCGTCGGTATCGGTCTTTGCCAGGTGCCGTGCTACCCGCTCCAGATACGACCGGTGCTGCTGATCAAATTCCCACCATGCACGCTCATTTCCGTTGGCGCAGGCAAGCGCAAGGAACAGGTCGTCGCACTGCAGCTGTTCCATAAATGAACGCACCTCTTCGGGCGAGGCCTTACCGTCGGAAGTGGAGTAAATAAAGCGGCTTACGGTCTTTTCAAGAGAGGCGGCCAGGCAGTTGCGGTCCATGCCGAAATTCGGCGCAACTTCGACGCAGTGTTCATAGATCTCGCCGATGACGGCATCGATCTCTGATCTTACCTCATCGGGGAATGTCGCTTCGGGGGGCATAGCGAACACATTATATCCAAAGTCCAATGTATAACCTAGTTTGCAGACAAGCGGAACTACGCAAGGTCAGCTTTCGGGCACCGGGGATAAAAGGTCGGTCCCCGAGCCCGCATTTTCATCCTTGCCGTATTGGAGCTGATAGAGGCGGCGATAAAGGCCGCGTGCGAGCAGCAGTTCGTTGTGCGTGCCGCTTTCGCGGAGTTCACCGTGGTGAAAGACGAGTATCCGGTCGCATCGCTGTATCGTAGATAGTCGATGGGCCACCACCATCGAGGTCCGCGCCTCCATAACGCGGTCGACAGCCTGCTGTATGAGCTGTTCCGTTTCTGTGTCGATCGAACTTGTCGCCTCGTCCAGTATCAGGATCTTCGGATCGAATGCCAGGGCCCTGGCGAATGAGATGAGCTGTTTTTCGCCCACGGAAAGTCCCGCGCCGCGTTCGCGGACTGACGCGGTGTATCCGTCCTTTAACCTGCGGATGAAGCGGTCCGCGTGCACCTCGCCGGCGGCCCATTCCACCCTTTCGCGTCCGATCTCCTTATTGCCCAGCCGGATGTTGTCCTCTATGGTCCCGCTGAAAAGAAATACGTCCTGCAGAACGACGGCAAAATTCGATCTCAGGTCCTTTAGGTCCCACTCTCTGATATCAACGCCGTCGAGCAGGATCTTGCCCTTCTGCACATCATAAAAACGCATCAGCAGATTGGTAACGGTCGTCTTGCCCGAGCCCGTGTGCCCGACCAGTGCAATGCTCTCACCCTCCGCCACGGTGAACGAGACATCTTTGAGCACCCAGTCGTTTCCTTTATAGGCGAACCATACATTCTGAAACTCGATGCGCCCGTCCGCCTTGCCCGTCCGTTTCGGGTTCTCAGGCGAGACTATCTCCACGTCCAGATCCAGAAGAATGAAGATGCGATGTGCCGCGACTATTGCCGCCTGCAGAACATTGAACTTGTCCGAAAGGTCTCGGATCGGCTGAAACAACTGCTGCGAATATTGAATGAACGATGCCAGGATACCGACCGTCAACCCCGCCTGAACCGCCGACATCCCGGTGATGATCTGAAATCCGAAAAAGAAGATCACCACCGCGATCCCCACTGCACCGATGAAATCCACCAACGGGTAAAAGATCGCGTAATAAAATATCGTCTCGATATTCGCCTGACGATAGTTGTCGTTGATCGCGTCAAACTTCTTTTTTGCCCGCCCCTCGGCGTTCATCAATTGAACCGTCTGCGCGCCCGAGAGATACTCCTGCAAAAATGCGTTTAGCCTCGCGTTTCGCGTCCGCACTTTGTCAAAACCGACCCTCGCCCGCTTTCTGAACCAGTTCGTCGCCGCGAACAATAGCGGCACCGTTACCAGCGAGACGATAGCAAGCCGCCAATCGAGCAGGAACATCCATGTCACGATCGCCAGGATTATGACCAGGTCACCCAGCACGTCGATCACCCCCGAGGTGAACAGCTCGTTCAGCGCGTCGACGTCTGATGTAAGCCGCGTTATGATTCGCCCCGCCGGATAGCGGTCGTAGTATGCCGGCTCCTGCCGCTGCAGCTTTGCAAAGATCTGGCTCCGCAGGTCATACATCACCCGCTGGCCCACCTTGTTGAGCAGCACTTCCTGAAAATATGAGAAAATGAACCGCAGCAGGAAGACCGCGAAAAAGGCGAAGGCGAACGGCCACAGCCCCTCGACCGACCGCGGCATTATAAAATTATCGACGGCCATCTTCGTAAAAAGCGGCTGGGTCGATATGAGGATGTTGCTCAGCAGCGTAAGGGTAAGAGCCGCCGCGGCGAGTTTCCAATACGGTTTCAGATAGCGCAGAAGCCGCCGCGCGATCTTTAGGTCGTACGCGCTGCTAAGAGCTTCCTCTTCGTGATATTTTTGTACTTCGGTCGCCACGGTTAAAATACGATTCTAGGTTCTGGCCCGGCGAATAACAAAAGCCGTCCGTAAATCCCCATGAATCGCTTCATTAGCGAAAACAAAGACAACTGGCAAAGGCTCGAAGACCTGCTTGGAATGATCAGCGGCACGGGGCTTCGCGGCCTTTCGCGTATGGAGGTTCGCGAGTTCGGCGAGCTTTACCGACGCGCCGCCGCCGACCTGGCCATTGCCCGTGCCGAGACCCGCGACCCGAAGTTGATCAATTATCTCAACAGCCTCGTTATCCGTGCACACGGAAAGATCTATCGCTCTGAGGGTGACGGGGCCGGCGCGATCCGCCGCTACTTCACCTTCGGACTGCCCGATGCCTTTCGCCTCACGCTGCCGTTCATCACGGTGGCATTTGCGCTGTTCATGCTCTGCGGCATCGCCTCTTTCCTCTTGTGCTATTTCGACCCGACATTCGCAAATCTGCTTGGGCTTAGCGATGTCGAGACCGCCGCCGCATCGAACCACCAATGGTGGATGCGCCTAAACGAGGCCAATCAGATCGGCTCAAGCGAGATCTTGACCAACAACATCGGGGTCACCTTTTATGCCTTTGCTTTAGGCGCGTTTTTCGGGATCGGCACGCTCTACATAATCATCCTCAATGGCCTTAGCATCGGCGGCACTTTGGGTGTCACCTATCGGGTGGACCCGGCGTTTGGCAACGCCCTTGTGAATTTTATGTCCGCCCACGGCCCGGTCGAACTTGCCTGTATATTTATCGCCGCCGGGGCCGGCATGGCGATCGGTTATTCTATCTTCGACCCGGGCGATCTCACCCGGGCCGAGGCTATGAAACGCCGTGCCTTTCTTGCCGTTCGCCTCATCCTCGGCTGTGCTCTTTTCCTATTTATATCCGGGATCATCGAGGGGGTCATCTCCCCCTCTGCTCTCCACCCCGCTTTTAAATAC
>JAEWBM010000052.1 GCA_023391155.1 Acidobacteriota bacterium | reverse complement strand
GCTGCTCGTATGCAGGCATTGGCCGAGGTGCTTGATAACCCGGTTCTTTAATTGAACGTTTAACGGCCGCCGTAGACGACTCTTTCATTAGGTCGATACGGCGGCCTTTTTGCGCTTTGCGTTGACTTAGTAGAGGTTCTGGTAAATACTGCACCCGCAATAAGAGAGGTGTGAAATGGCAGAAATGGAAACAGACGCTCAGAACGAGACGAAACAAATGGTTCTCATGGAATTGGAGAAGATGTTCGGCCGAATCACGGAACGTTACAATTCAGAGGAAAACCACGATCAGATGATCTATCTTCTCGATATCGAAAAAGGTCTCAAAAAAGCCCTGATTGATATTGGGTAGTTCCCTGCTTTTTGGGGCTGTTCCCCGCTTCCACCGGTCGGCTGCGCATGCACGGCCGACGAGCACCGGCACGCATCGCGTCTTCCAAATCTGTTCTGTAAAGTGTAATATTTCAAGAGCCTGATTCCGGTCGGGCTCTTGTTCAAAATTCCAGTCTTTTTTCGTTCCAAGTCATATGGCCCTACTTATTTCCTCGTTCGAGGAGATCACCGGAATGCCGGAGATCGTCGGTTTGATATTCACGTTCGTGTTCGGGTCGGCTGTCGGCAGCTTTCTTAACGTCGTCATCCACCGCGTTCCGCGCGAGCAATCCATTGTTTTCCCAAATTCTACGTGCCCGAAATGCGACTCCCCGATCAAGCCATATGACAATATACCGATACTGAGCTGGCTCATTCTGGGCGGTAAATGCCGCAACTGTAAGGAGCCGATCTCCATCCGCTACCCGGCTGTCGAACTGCTGACGGGTGCGTTCTGGGTGCTTGTTTACCTACAGAACGGATTTACCCCGCTCTTGCCGGTCGCTCTGGTTTTCACGACGGTCATCATCGCCCTGATGTTCATCGATGCAGAGCACATGATCCTGCCAAATGTGATCACGTATCCGTTCTTCCTATTTGCAGTTGCGGTGCGATTGTTTCTGCCGATGATCGCGGGGCCGGTCTTCAGCGATATGCAATATGCGCCGCTAACCGCGATGGAGGGCTACCCGCCGTGGCTGATCTCGCTCGGCGGAGCGGGCTTGGGGGCCCTGGCGGGCGGCGGTTCTCTATGGCTCGTGGGTGCGGTTTGGAAGAAGCTCCGTGGAGTGGATGCCATGGGTCTCGGCGACGTGAAGATGATGCTTGGCGTGGGCGCTATTCTGGGATGGCGGTTGTCTTTTCTTGCGATCTTTCTCGCGGCCTTTGCGGGAGCGGTTATTGGAGTCGCGGTTATTGCTCGGCAGAAAGAAAAGGATATGCAGACCCAGATTCCCTTTGGGATCTTTCTGGGGATTGGCTCGATAGCGGCACTACTTTTCGGCGAGAGGATGATCGCCTGGTATATCAACACCTTTATTCCATAGGCTCAGCCCGCATGGGCAGCGGTCTCGACGCATTTCGCCGAGCAGTAATTTGCTCCTCCGAGCCGGATCGCCTTGCCCTCGGGTGTCCACGTGCCGCACCGCGTGCAGTTTACAAGCGGGCCCAACGACGTCTCCACACGCCGGTCGATGCTTTTATTGTGTTCGGAGCGCATTTTCCGAATGGCTCGCCAGACCTGGACCCCGACGCCCACCTGCCGCCGGTACCGATACAGCGTCAAAGCCGCAAGGACAAGCAGGATAACCAGTATGAAAAGAGCTTCTCTCATTGTGTAGGCGGCGGAGTCAAGAGCCGCGTTGAGAGTTCCGGGATGGCCGGATCCTGAGGAGCAACCTGTTTGAACCTCTCCAGCAGTTGAGCGGCTTCGGCGGTGCGGCCGAGGTGCCAGTTCGCTTCTATTGCCAGACGAAGTGTTCGCTGGTTTGCCGGTGCGGCGGCCAGCGCATCCGCAAATTCCCTTTCGGCGGCGGCGTAATCGGGCGGATCGAATAAAAAGTATGTAAGGCCTCGGTCAGTGAGAACGTCAGCGTCTTTCGGGGCCGCTTTCAAGGCTTCGTCGTAAATGCCCCTCGCGGTGACGAACCTGTCATTATCTTTTCCAAAGTAGCCGTTGTCGAAATTAGCGTTACCGAGAGCGACCAGCACGTCTCGATCGTCTTGGCGAGCCGCACGTGCGCGTTCGAGAAGCCGGATCGAATCAATGAGCAGTTCGACGTTTTGCTGCGAGGAGGCGTATTTATAAAGAGCGAGGCCCAGGTTGCGCTGAAACTCAATATTACCAGGGTTCCGGTCCGCTTCGTCCAGCTTTTCGCGGATCGCTTCCGCTGAGAGTGCGGCATCCGGCGAAGCCGCCGCGGCGGAATTAGAAGCGTTCTTTAATCCGTCATTCTCGCGCCGCATTGCCTCGATCTCAGCTCGATTGAGAGCATTAGCAATAAGAAAGCCGCCGATAAAGCTCAGCGCTACGGCGACCAGAGAAATGACGAGATATTTTACGGGCATTCACGAGAATTTTACCAAATCGGGCCTGCTATAAAAAAAGCCGCCCGACGATGATCGGTGCGGCTTGGTCTCTTATTCTTCGGCAGATCTTATTCGTTCTTATCTGGCGGGATATACGGCAGGTCCTCTGCCCTCCGGCGGATCGGCGGATCGGTCGAACGCCGGCGCGGAGTGGCCGCTGTCGCACGGCGGTCCACGCTTCCCGCGGGAAGCCCTTTTCCATGGACGGCCTCGACCAGAATTCTGGTGATCTCCTGCGAGAGCGTTCTGTGTTCAGCCGCAGCCCGCCGCCGCAGTGATTCCTTTAATTCGTTCGGAACATACGCCCCGATAAAGACACCCTTCCGGTTAGCCATACAGTGTTAAATTCTCCTGAATAAGATAGTGAACGAAGGCCAATGACAATGGAGCAGGCCTATAAGCCGAATTTTGTGACCGGCCGAAACCGGACGACGATCATTCCTCTGGGCCGGAAGTTACCTGCCGGCTCGAGCGACCTACCCGGAATTGCCGTCGACGTTACCGTCGAACAGGAACGGGCCGTTCCATAAGCGTTTCCCTATTTGGTCTTGCACCACGAGGAGTTTACCCGGCCGCATGTGTTACCACATGCGCCTGTGAGCTCTTACCTCACCGTTTCACCCATCACCCTGTCTCGAAAGACGGGGCTGGTCTGTTTTCTGTTGCACTTGTCGTCACCCGCCGAAACGGGCGCCCGGACGTTATCCGGCTCGCTGCCCTTTGGTGTTCGGACTTTCCTCCGCTCTTACGCGCGGCGACCGTCCGGCCTGCTCCATTGCTAGGCTTTGATTATTATAGCAAAAGTTGTTCAACATTAAAATAATGTTAAAACAAAATGGGAGGCGGTTTCATGCCGCCTGGGCGACGCCAAGTTCCGGATAAAGGTGGTGCCAATTCGCGGAAAAATGTGCCCGCACCTCGCGTTCGATCTCGTCGACAGTGGACAGCCGGCTGCAACGCGCGACGAGGTCCGCGGCCTCTTCGTAGGCGATCCCGGCGATGACGGAGGCGATCCTGCTGAGCGAATTGATGTTCATGCTCAACTCGGTGGCTCCCAAGCCGATGAGGATCGGAACATAAAAGGGCGATCCGGCCATTTCGCCGCAAACGATCACTGGTTTACCGGCCCGGCTGCCTGCATCAATAACCGTCTTTAGTGCGCGTAATACGGCGGGATGCAGCGTACGAAACCACCCGGCAACGTTTTCGTTGTCGCGGTCAACCGCGAGCAGGTATTGCACCAGGTCATTGGTGCCGAGGCAGAGAAAATCGCACTCGGCCAATAGTTCTTCGACGATAAAGACAGCAGAGGGCACCTCTATCATCGCCCCTAAACGCGGGGTGCCATGAGCCATTTGGCTTTCCGTTAGATTTTCGGTTTCCTCGGCGAGCATTTTCTTCACCTCGAGGATCTCGCCAAGTTCGGTCACCATCGGAATGATGATGTCCACGGCTAAACCGAATGAGGCGCGCAGAATTGCCCTCAGTTGAACACGGAGTTGCTCGCGATTGACCAATCCGAGCCTGATGGCGCGCAAGCCGAGTGCAGGGTTACGCTCACGGTCCTCATTGCGGTCGAGCAGTTGGCCCGCTCCGATATCGAACGTGCGGATCTTAACGCCGTCGTCTCCGCAGGCCCGTGCTAGGCGTCGGTATGCGACAAGCTGGCGGCGTTCACTCGGGAATCCGTTATATCGGTTAAAGAGAAACTCTGAACGAAACAGCCCGATACCCTGGGCACCCAAGGCTTTTGCCTTGCCGTATGTATCAGGCAGGTCGGCATTCGCCCGGACAGTTACTGAACGGCCGTCAAGCGTTTTAATGGGGGATGAGAACCTGGGAAATCTCTGCCGCTCCGGCCTAGGCTGCTGATCAGATTCGCGATACGCGGCGAGCGTTTCCGCAGAAGGGTTGATGATGACCTCGCCGGTGTACCCGTCGACGACAGCGGTGTCGCCGGTATTGAGCCTCCTCAGAATTTTCTTGAGGCCCGTTACGGCAGGGATATTGAGTTCCCTGGCAAGAATAAAGGTGTGAGACGTCCATCCGCCATGTTCGGTAATGAGGGCCGCCGGCTGCTGCCATTGGAGCTCGATAATGGTCGAGGGCCGCAGATCTTTGGCTGCGATTATTGAACCGGGCTCAAGACGAAGGCTCTCGCGGTCACCACTCCCAAGCCCGACAAGCACACGCTCGACGACGTCCTCGAGATCGACAAGGCGATCGCGGAAGTGCTCGTCCGGAATGGCCTTGAACCTTGCGAAATATTCATCTGAGACCAGCTTTACCGCCCATTCGGCATTGACTCGTTCCTCCCGGATCTTTTCCTCGATCTTCCCCTGGAGGCCCGGGTCGGCGAGGATCGCCCGATGAGCCTCAAAGATGCCGTGGCCCGCGTTTGTGTTTTTCTTGTCGGTGCTCTCAGAGAGGCGGGACAATCGGCGTATTGCCGAAGCAAACGCAAATCTAAGGCGGGCGACTTCATTCTCAACGCCGGAGCCGGGGACGTCGATACGAAAGTATTGACGGTTCGTGCCATGCAGACAGACAACGCGCCCGATAGCGATACCACGGGATACCGACTTTGCGAGAAACCTGGCCTCGCTCCGCCGACCGTTCGCACTATCAATTGGCGCCTTATCAAGTCCGGTCATACTGGACAAAACAACGATCGCCGCCGATCAGTTGCCGAAATTAAAACTGCTGCCGCTGCCCTGTGACGGGAAGAACGGCTTGAGCAAACCTGCGAATGCAGCAAGGTTACGTGTCTGAATGAGTATCTCGCCGGGGCCGGCAAACTCTGCGACCATCCCCTCGCCGCTCAAAAAGCTTCTGAAAAACCCGCTTTTCGCTGCCTTGCGGAGGTTGTACTGCATGTGGCCCTCCCACGCGACCAAATGTCCGGTGTCAACGACATACTGCTCTCCGGGACGAAGGGTCTTTCGATGAATGGCGCCGAACGATGAAACCAGCAAAAGCCCCGTGCCGGTAACCTCGAGAACAAACAAGCCCTCACCGCCAAAGAAGGACTTAGCGCCGCCGAACTTTGTTTCGACCTGAAGACTCGTGTCCCCGGCCAGATAGGAACTGGACTGGACCTTGAACGCCTGATTGTTCATTTCGATGCCGGTGACATCGCCGGGAGCGCCCGGAGCAAGTGTCACCTCGCCCGCACCGCCGCGCGCGGTAAAGGTCGAGACGAAAGCCGATTCACCGCCGACGGCGCGCTTTAGAGCACCAAAGACACCCCCCTTCATCTCAGAATGCAGGTCGACATTCGACGACATCGATACCATCGCGCCGGCCTCAGCCGAGATCGACTGCTCAGCCTGTAGATTCACCACGGCCAAAGCGAATGATCCCGCGTGTTTGATTTCCCATGTATAACCACGGCCCTGGCCGCGTCCGTCGGCGTCGAAATGAAACGCCTCGCCGGCCGTCGGCGGCGGCGGAGTTCCGGCAGGCTGCGACGACTGAGGCGGTGCCTCTGCAATTGTGAAGCCGCATGAACCGCAAAAACGCGCACCCGGCAAAAGCGGCACTGAGCATTTAGGGCAATTCACAGAACTACTCCTTTTGATCTTTGGATTATTATTTCGCTGGCCTCGCTTGCGGAATCGGCAAAGTCGATAAGTGCCAGGTCCGTGTCGGAGACCATTAGATTCTTACGCCAGGCATCGACGACCTCACGCCAGTTCTGGCCGACCAGAACGAGCGGACGGCGCCCGATAACGCCGGTTTGCAGTTTGTTCCAAACCAGGGCGATCTCGGTCACAGTTCCCATTCCGCCGCGTAGGGCGACGAACCCGACCGACCGGGTGATCAGGTTTTGGAGCCGTTCGTAAAAATGGGCGGTGGCGACCTTATCCGTCAGATAGCGGTTCGGCTCTGAGCGAAATTGGTTCATCACGATGCCGAAAACCCGGCCGCCTGCATTTCGAGCGCCGCGCGATGCGGCTTCCATCACACCGAGGTACCCGCCGGTACAAATGGTAAAGCCGGCCTCGGCCAATAGGCCGCCCAGCACTTCGGCGTCTTTATATTCCTGAGTTTCGGGGCCGAATTGCGAGCCGCCGAAGATAGTTACGATCCGGTCGGTTGAATTTTCGAGGACTGTGGACATTTATGAGGCCTCAACGGACGTTTTCCTCACATTATATCCCACGCATCGACATAAACAAGCGGCCTATTCCGCTTTGGCCTCTTCGGGGGTAAGGTTCCCTGCCGCGTGTATCGCGCGTGTCGTATTGGTAAAGAGCAATATGACAAATCCGGTGACGAAAAAGAATATCAGTGCCAGGATCGCCTGGCGAAATGAGCCGGTGAGTCCGACGACAACGGCGAAAACCAGGTTGCCAAGCCACGAAGTTCCCTTTTCGGAGATCTCGTAGAGGCCGAAAAAAGCGGATTCACGATCTTTCGGGATCATCTGCGAATAGAGGGAACGGCTGAGGGCCTGGGCACTGCCCAAAACCAACCCGATAAAGACGGCCATTATCATCGCCTGAGTGACGTTATCGAGGAATCCGTAGGCGTAGATGACGATGCCGCACCAGATCGACAAAGACAGGAGTATGGTTCGTTTTGCACCGATGAATCGCGATACGCGCTCGAAGATTATGGCACCGAAGAGCGCTGCAACCTGAGCGATAACGAAGATGCCGATGAGGAAGGTCTGGCTTACCTCAAGCCCCCGCGTGACGAATAGCTCCTGTGAAAGAAACACGGAAGAATTGAGGATAACCGTCTGGATGCCGTCATTGTAAAAAAGGTATGCCACGAGGAACATTAGCGTGTACCGGAGCCCGTACAACTCTTTCAATGTAAAGAACACCTCGCGGAATCCGACGAAAAGAAGGTCGCGTTTGCGGGCCGGTTCCTTCACCGCGCCGCGGTTGCGGAGAAGCAAGAAAGTTACAATGCTCCACCCGCCCCACCATAAAGAGGCCGTGAGCATCGAAACCCGAACGGCGGTCCCCTCCTCCATGCCAAGCGACGGCGCATAGGTGATCATGGCAAAGTTGGCCAACAGGACCAGGACGCCGCTCAAATAACCTAACGCGTATCCGTAGCTCGAAACTCGATCCCGCCGGTCCTCGGTGGTTATATCTACCAAAAACGCGTTATAGAAAACATTTGCCGCCGCAAAACTGATATTTGCGGTGAGAAGCAGCGCGCAGCCCCAGAGATACGAATCCCCCTTGATAAAGAACAGGAGGCTGCTTGCCAGCACGCCGAGATAGCAAAAACCGGCCATCAGACGCTTTTTGAGATTTGTGTAATCGGCGATCGAGCCAAGTACGGGCAGGAGGAAAACCTGTAGAAATACAGAAATGCCCAAGGTGGACGTGAATAGGTTGTCGGAAGTGATGGAGCCGAAGGGGCCGAGGCTGAGCACCACACCGCCCTGACCGACATCCGCCTGAGCAAGCGCAGTTAGATATGGACCGACAAGAACACTGACGACGGTCGTGTAAAAGGCTGAATTCGCCCAATCATAGGCCAACCATCCGAGGATCTCTCTCTTATCGTTTTTCATCGGCGAATGCGACATCGGCTAATGCTAACAGAAGAAGCGACGCATCGTGTACCAGAACAACGACCAAATCGTTAAATTGCCTGAACACACCCAATTAACCTTGACATCAAATAAAAAAAGGTATAAGTTGTTGGCACATTTCCGTTTAGAAAGTTGAATCTCAGCTTTCATTTCGTAAGAGCCGGCATTGATACATCAAGCTTTAGGCTTTTGAGCGAGTTTTTTTGAGGAGGGAGAAATTACTATGTCTTGGACCTTGAATAGAGAGTCCTCACGAACCATTCTATTTTTCGCTGCTGTGACGTTTGTTGTCGGGGCGGCGTTTCTTTTTGGATTGCAACCCTCGCCTGTCGAGGCCAACGATGATAAGAAGGTTGAAGCGAGCACGACCCGTTCGCTTGGTACCGGTACGACATTTCCTGCAAACGCCGGCACGCTTGGAGCGATACCGGATCGGGGCGTAGCCGGTTGCGGAGCTCCTTCGGGCCCGGCTCGTGACGTCACATTCACCGTATCCGGCATGAGCGGATCGCCGACCAACGTTGAGGTCAGCATGTCCGTCACTCATACCTGGGTCGGTGACGTCGGTGCGACCCTTATCGCACCCAACGGTACACAGCACGTCATTTTTTCGCAGACTGAGGTAACGACTGCCACGGGCTGCGGTGACAGTTCTGATCTTTTAGGACCGTACCTCTTTACTGATGCCGCAACGGGTGAAAATTGGTGGGACGCTGCATTCAATACGGGCGCAGCTGCTATTCCCGCAGGAAGCTATAAGACGACACAGGCCGGCCCCTTTTCGCCCCCGCCGGCACCTGACACGAACATGAACGCGGCATTTGCCGGCGTTCCGGATGCTAACGGTACATGGATCCTACGCTTTGTCGATTTCGGCGGCGGCGACACCGGATCTGTTACCGCAGCCAGCTTGACGCTCGAAACGGGCGGCGGCGGGCCTGCACCAGGTGACGCTCCGGTCGATATGGACGGCGACGGCTCTACTGACTGGGCAGTTATCCGCAACGTAGGCGGCGGTCCGAACGGGCAGATCCGCTGGTTCTACAATCTCAATGCGGGCGGCGACACTGTCGCTCTGGATTGGGGACTTGGCAATGACTTCTTCGTTCCGGCGGACTATGACGGCGATGGCAGCGACGATGTTGCTATCTGGCGTCCGGGTGCGGCTGAAGAGGCTGCTTTCTATATTTTGAACAGTTCAGACAGCACGGTTCGCGTCGAGGCATTTGGCCAGACGGGTGACGATCCGACAGTCGTCGGCGACTATAACAACGATGGTACCGACGATCTAGCGGTATATCGTGCAGGCAGCCCGAGCTACTGGTTCTATCGTACGGCTCCGGGCGGTGCAGTTACGTACACCCCGTGGGGTGAAGCTAATGACTTCCCGGCTCCGGGTGACTACAACGGTGACGGCAGCTACGACTTCGTCGTGCAGCGTGCTGACGGCGGTGGAGGCGTCTTCTGGCTGCTTTACAGCGGTTCAGGCGCTACGGAAGGCATTCCTTTCGGTTTCTCGAACGACGTGATCGTCCCCGGGGACTATGACGGCGGCGGAAGCACCGACATCGCTATCGTTCGCGGCGGCGGCAGCGGCGAGATACAGTGGTGGATCCGTTCGAGTGAGACCGGCGCTGTTATGGCACATCCTTTCGGCATCTCGGCCAGCGACTACCCGGTTCAGGGTGACTATGACGGAGACGGCTGGACTGACGTTGCGGTGTGGAGAGATGGTACGTTCTGGGTTCTAAGCAAACAAACGCTTGGTGTTCAGACGTTCGGATTAGGCGGTGCCGGTGACTATCCGGTCGCCAATTATAACACCCACTAATCCATAACCAATCGATTTGGACTGAGGCCGCTTTTCGGAGCGGCCTCTTTATTTTGCGACAGGGCGTCAGCGAAGCTTTGACCCGCAGGTTCAATATCTTAAAGTAGAGATTGCAGAGTGCATCGGCGGGCAACTATGAAGGCTATGATCCTTGCCGCGGGATTTGGTACGCGGCTATTTCCACTTACTATCGATCGGACAAAACCGGCGATACCCTTCCTCGGGAAACCGTTGGTCGGGTACGTTGCCCAATATCTGGCGACATACGGCTTTAACGACATCGTTGTAAATTTGCATCACGAGCCCGATTCGGTTCGGCGGGCCCTCGGCGACGGATCGGATTTCGGCGTCAACATCCGATATTCGGTTGAAGAGCCGGCGATCCTCGGCACGGCGGGGGCGTTGGACCACGCTCGCGAGATGCTGGATGGCGAGACGTTCCTGGTCGTTAATGGGAAGATCATTACCGATATCGACCTCGCAAAGGCGATCGAGTCGCATCGCAGATCGGGTGCCATAGCAACGATGGTCCTTCTCCCGAACCGGTCGTTTGAGCGCTTCACTGTTGTTGAGACCGAGGACGGCCGCGTCACGGGCTTCGGCGACATGGCGGATCAAACGGCGGCGGACGACCGAGACACTGCAAAGCCCCCGCTTATGTTCACCGGCATCCAGATACTCGAGCCGCAAGTGTTTGACTATATTCCGCGGGGCGTTTATTCGGATATTGTGCCGACCTTTTATAACCCCGCGATCGCAGCCGGCGAAAATATCAACGCATATGTAGCGGAGGGGCGCTGGTTTGAGCTTTCCACGATACCCCGCTATCTCGATATTTCGCTCAATATGCTTAATGGGCAAGATGTTTGCATCGGCCGGGACTGCCGCATCGATTCCAACAGCTCGGTCCGTAATTCCGTGATCTGGGACAATGTTTCTGTCAATGCGGGGGCTCGCCTTGAGCGGACGATCGTCGCAGACGGGGTCGACATCCCTGCCGGGCGGGAGTATATCAATGCAGCGATCGTCAGGGCAGACATGATACGGCGTGCGGGGACGCCGCCTGAAAAAGCATCTCCCGGATACTTTGACGATCTTAACTACATCGTGCCGCTCGGCTAGCTTTTTCCACCTATGGTTGACTTTGAAAAGCGGCTTTCCGAGTTTCTGGCACGGCATAACGCTCATCCAGAGTTTCTTCAGCTCAGCCAAGATGCATCGACGCGCGAATATTTTCGTATCTCGTGGGAGGGCCGGCCTGCGGTCGCCTGTATTTATCCCGAAGCGTTCGCTGCTGAGGAGCAGAACTACCTGGATGTAACCGGCCTCTTCCTTGCCGGCGGCCTGCCTGTCGCGGAGATCTATACGGTCGATGAAGAGCTTGGGATAATTGTGCTCGAAGATCTTGGCGACGACATCCTCCGGGACCGTCTGGCCGAGTCGACACATGAAGAGCGTGAGCGTCTGCTTGGAGAGGCGATAGCGCTGATCGCTAAGATACAGGCCGCGACCCCGCTTGCCTATCGCCTGGATTCTATCGCGGCAAAGCTGCGGTTCGATGTCGAAAAGCTTTTATGGGAGCTGAACTTTTTCTTTGAGCACTACTTCACCACATACAAACGCCGGCCGACGGATGAGGCAACTGCACGCGAGGTCTCCGTGGGGTTCCAAGAGCTGTCCGAGGAGCTGGAAAGCCGGGCTACGGTCCTTTGTCACAGGGATTTTCACGCCGCAAATCTGATGATCTCGACGGATGGCGGGCTTAGGATCATCGATCACCAGGACGCACGCATTGGAAGCGTTACTTACGACCTCGTTTCCCTTTTGCTTGATCGGGTGACGGAACCGCCGGCTGAGGAATGGGTCTTAGAAAAACAGCGGCTGCTGCTCGCGGAGCGCGAAAAAATGGGGATGCCCGAGATATCCGAAGACGAGTTCGCCGCGGAGTTCCGGCTTCAGGCGATCCAGCGATGTCTAAAGGCGGTCGGGACGTTCTCTTATCAGTCTACCGTTCGCGGAAAGGACTATTTTATCCCTTATATCGTTCCCATGCTGCGGATAGCCCTGGAAAATGTATCCGGATCCGGCCGGTTTCCGGCTCTTCGGCGACTGCTCGAATCCGAACTCGCCTGATCAGATCCCACGGCCGCCCGCCGACGAAGGCCCCTCCTCCGAAAGAACCTCGCCGGGGTTAACAAACAGATTCTGTTCGAACCGATACTGTTTGTCGTAGAGCTGTTTGTATCGGCCGCCGGCGGAAATAAGCTCGTCGTGTGTCCCGCACTCGACGATCTCGCCGGCCTCGACGACTAAGATCTGGTCGGCACTTCTGATCGTGGAGAGCCGGTGCGCGATAACGAACGTCGTGCGTCCGCTTCTCAGCCGATTGAGCCCCTCTTGTATCAATGCCTCCGATTCGCTGTCGAGACTGGATGTCGCCTCGTCCAAAATTAAAATGCGCGGGTCGGCCAGGAGTGCACGCGCTATCGCGATGCGTTGCCGCTGCCCGCCCGAGAGCTTAACCCCACGCTCGCCGACAACGGTGTCGTACGCGTCCGGGAATTTTTCGATGAATTCGTCCGCATTTGCGACCCGGCACATTTCTTTTATCTGATCGAGCGATGCCTCAGGGTTGGCAAAGCGGATGTTATCGAGGATCGTGCCGTCGAAAAGGAAGTTATCTTGCAGCACCACGCCAAGCCGCTTTCTGTAATCGCGCAGCCTGACCGTTTGCAGGTCGCGGCCGTCTATCAAAACGCGCCCCTTGGTCGGTTTTACAAAGTTCAGCACGAGATTTAGGATCGTCGATTTGCCCGAGCCGCTCGAACCCACCAGCGCGGTGGTAGTTCCGGCGGCGGCACGGAAAGAAACACCCTTCAGAACCGGCACGCCCTCTTCATATTCGAACTCCACGTTCTCAAATCCGACGGTTCCCTCCATGCGGGGGATGGGTGCGAGTTTTTGATCCTCGTCATCCTCCGTACGCATGGCCATTACCTCTCGAATTCTGTCGAGCCCGGCCAGCGCCTCGGTAATTTGCGACCCGATCGAGGTGAGTTCGATGATCGGCATTGCCAAAAGGAACGTAAATGAGATGTACATGAGCAGATCGCCGAGCGACATCGTCCCCGCCTGCACAGCATTGCCCCCGACGACGATCATTACGACCGCGATGGCGCCGATAATTATCGAAGAAAAGCTCGACACAGCCGAAACTCCGGTCACCGTCTTCGCCACGTTGCGGAAGAGGCGGTGCGCTCCGCGGGCAAAGCTCAGGTCCTCGCGCCTTTCGGCCGTGTAAGCCTTGACCACGCGTATGCCGCCGAGGCTTTCGCCGAGACGCCCGGTGACCTCGGCCGTTATTTGCCCGCGTTCGCGAAAGACCGGCCGCAAAACTTTAAAGGCATAGAGCAACGCGCCGCCGAATATCAGCAGAACGATCATCGTCGCCAGCGTCAGCTGCCAATTTAGCCAGAAAAGAACCCCGAGCGAGACCGTCGCGGTCACAATGCTGCCCAATATCTGCCCGAGCCCGGTCCCGACCAGGTTACGAATGCCCTCCGCGTCGTTCATTATCCGCGAAATGAGCTGGCCGCTCTGCGTCGAATCAAAATACGATATCGGCAGGCGTTCCACATGGCTCTGCACGCGTTTGCGCATCTCGGTTATCGCCCGCTGCGCGGCAACCCCGAGAATCTGCGAGAGCGAAAACGACGTCACGCCCTGAATAACGGTCGAGATTCCCACCGCCAGCGCGATCCATTTAATGAGTTCGTACCGCTGATTGATGAAAACCTCGTCGCCGATGAACTTTGTCGACGCCGGCAGCACCATTCCCGCCAGACGCGATATCAGCATCAACCCGCTACCCAGCAAAAGCCGCCATCGCGCGTTCCAAATTATCCGGCGGGCCTCAGCCCACGCCCCGGTATAGTTCGGTTTCTTTTTGTTTTCTTCCTTGGGCGGCGTCATACGTTAAGAGAATACCAAAATCCCGGGCGGAAAGCGCTTGGAGCTGTGCCCAAATGATGAACGGAAGGGGCTTGCCCTTCCGATGCGCGGGTAAATCTCTTAAATAGCCCCGGGCTTTAGCCCGGGGTCGTGGTTAAAACAAATTTAGGAGGGGCTTTAGCCCCGACAAAGGTGGTTACCCTCCATGGTGCGGCCGATCGGTGTCGCGTTGCCCACCGTTGGCGATTGACAAATGTTAACTCCGGACCCGATGCGCTCTAGTTATCACCTATCATTTATCACCTATCACTTATTTCGGAGCGAGGCCTTCTGCTCACCGTAAGTTCGGAGGGCCTTTTTGATGAGGACTCTTGTCGGGGCTATCGCCCCTCCTTAGGTTTCTATGAACGTGGACCCCGGGCTAAAGCCCGGGGCTATTTTTACAGAGGGATCGCCGCCGGAAGGGCGGAGCCCTTCCGCTCATCATTTGCGCAGAGCCCATTAGATCAATTCCCGAACCGACAAAAGGTCTGCGTCCTGCCGCGACGCCCATGCTGGATCTAAATGCCGCGGAGGAATAGTCGGAGGCCGGATCTCGCCTGCGTCTTCGCATTTAGTGCATAAGATTTTGTAAGATAGGCTTTTGTTTTTATAACGCTATGACGAACAGAGTTTATATCGAGGACCTGAAACAGCATATCGGCAGCGAGGTGGAGCTTCGCGGATGGCTTTATAATTCGCGGTCGAGCGGCAAGCTCGTTTTTCTGCAGCTCAGGGACGGGACGGGCATAGTGCAATGCGTTGTCTTTAAGGGCAATGACGAGGCGGTGTTTGAGACGGCGAAGGGGCTGGGCCAGGAGTCGGCGATCATCGTCCGCGGCACCGTAAAGGAGGACGAGCGGTCACCGATCGGCGTTGAGCTGGATGTTACGGGGCTCGATGTGCTGCAGAACGTCCATGATTATCCGATAACGCCCAAAGAGCACGGGACTGAGTTCCTGATGGACCACCGGCACCTGTGGATAAGGTCGAAAAAGCAGCACGCGATATTAAAAGTGCGGCACACCGTGATCAAAGCTGTCAGGGATTATTTTGACGACCTGGGATTTACGCTCGCGGACACGCCGATCTTTACTCCGGCAGCCTGCGAGGGGACCACGACGCTGTTCGAAGTGGATTATTTCGGCGACGAGAAAGCTTTTTTGACGCAGAGCGGACAGCTCTATAACGAAGCGACGGCCGCTGCGTTCGGAAAATCATACGCATTCGGCCCGACCTTCCGCGCGGAGAAGAGCAAGACTCGCCGCCACCTGACCGAGTTTTGGATGGTCGAGCCCGAGGTGGCCTATGCGGGCTACGAGGACATGATGGACCTCGGCGAGGGGCTGATATTGGCGATAGTCGAACGCGTTTTGGCCGACCGTAAACAGCAACTGGCGACGCTCGAACGAGACACCGCCGTACTCGAAGCGATAAAGGGCCCGTTCCCGCGGCTGCATTACGACGACGCGGTCAAAATGCTCCAGGAGGGACACGAAAAGGGCGAGCTGGAGAACCGATTTGAGTGGGGCGGAGATTTTGGAGCGCCGGACGAAACTTATTTATCAAAACAATTTGGGCTGCCGGTATTCGTGCATCATTTTCCGGCGGCGATCAAAGGTTTTTACTTTGAAGTTGATAAGGAGCGGCCCGAATGCGCTCTCGGGATCGACCTGCTCGCACCCGAGGGCTATGGCGAGATAATCGGCGGCGGCGAGCGTGCGTCTTCGCTTCCCTATCTCGAAGAGCAACTCAAGGCTCACGGCCTGCCGCAGGATATATTTGAGTGGTATCTCGACCTCCGCCGCTACGGAAGCGTCCCCCACGCGGGCTTCGGCATGGGGATCGAACGCACCGTCGCCTGGATGTGCGGCATAGAGCACGTCCGCGAGACGATACCGTTTCCGCGGATGCTTTATCGACTCAGGCCGTAAAGCTTGAATGCCAGACGTGATCATCATCGCCGGACCGAACGGCGCGGGCAAGTCAACGCTCGCGCCCGCCCTTTTGCGCGACACACTCGGCATTTTCCAGTAAGTTAACGCGGACACAATCGCCGAAGGCCTTTCGGCGTTCGAACCGGCAAAAGCAGCTCTCGAGGCCGGACGGGTTATGCTCCGTCATCTGCGCGCGCTTGCCGACCAAGGAAGTGATTTCGCTTTTGAAACAACACTTGCTTCAAGGTCCTACGCCCCTTGGCTGCGCAAACTGAAGGAAGATGGCTATACGATCGGCCTCATATTCCTATGGCTCGACCACCCCGACCTTGCCGTCGAAAGGGTGAAGGCTCGTGTTGGCGCTGGTGGCCATTCTATCCCTGAAACTACCATCAGACGCCGATACGAACGTGGTATTATTAACTTGTTTGACTTATATATGCCGCTAGTCGATAACTGGCAGATTTTCGATAATACCGCCAGGGAGCCGAAGTTGATAGCAAGCAAGTCAGGTGTTACGGAAGCGATTGCTGACGAGGGAGTATGGAGAAGGCTGAAAAAGTAGAAAACGGAACCCCCAACTTGTTGCTCTCTCACTTCGATGAAATTCTTCCCGCCATCCGTCGCGCAGTACGTGATGCACTACTGAGACACAAGAGGCTGGGCCACTCGGTCGCGATCGGTCGCGACGGCAAGGTCGTAATCCTACAACCTGAAGAGATCGAAGTGGAACTTGACGATCATCGGTGACTCCTTTCAGAGACCTAAGCCACCGATGAAACGCACCATACAACTCATCCTCCCCGCCGCTGAGTCAGTCCTTCCCGGCGATTTCGTCGTTCACCGTGCCTTGCCGAGACGGGAGCTCAGGCGTATTGGAGGATTTGTATTCCTGGACCATTTCGACCAGCCCGATATTACGCCTGAACTCTTCGACGTGCCGCCGCATCCGCATATCGGGCTGCAGACGGTCACGTATTTATTTGAGGGCGAGATCCTTCATACGGATTCGCTCGACTATCAGCAATCGATCATCCCGGGTGACGTAAATTGGATGACGGCGGGCCGCGGGATAACACACAGCGAACAGGTCACTCGGCTGCTCCCGAGCATTCATGGCATCCAAAGCTGGGTCGGACTTCCGCACGCGGATCGGCAGGCCGAACCGGACTTTCAGAATTTTGATGGTGCGACGCTCCCGGTGCTCGCCGGCGAAGGATTTGAGGCAAAGATCATTGCCGGGAGCTGTGGCAATTTGGCGTCGCCGATACCCACCTTTCAACAATTGACATATTTCGACCTAAAGATCGAGGGCGGTGCCACAGCATCGCTACCGGTTAATGCTGATCACGAGCTGGCGGTTTATGTTTGCGGGGGCGAGGTTACAATAGGTGACACAGCGATCAAGCGATTTGACCTGGCCAAGCTATCGCCGGGGAACGAGATCGTGATAACCGCGAGTCAAACATCTCGACTGGTCCTTCTCGGCGGCGAGCCGCTTCCGGAGCCGACCGTCATCTATTGGAATTTCATTACCGACACCGTCGGCGAAGCAAAGCAGGCGATGCTTGATTGGGAAGCCGGCAAATTCCCTCCTGTCACAAAATATAAAAAGATATCGTCGGCCGGAGATGAGCAGTTAGAGAAGAAGATGAAGCTGTTATAGCCTCCCCGGCCGTTACGGCGCCGTAGTCGTAGATTTTTCCACGGTGTTACCGTCGCCATTATCGGTCACAGTCGGGCGTTTGCTGTTAATGAACTTTGAATAGCGAACGGTGTTCTCGTCACCGTTCACAGTTATTACCGATACCGCCGCGATCTCGACTCGATTACCCTTGCCGTTGACCATCACTCGCTGACACGCCCCGGTGATCGCGATCGTCTGATCATCCGTGTTTATCGCAACTCGATCATAGCTCTTACAATCAGCCGTAAGCTTTGCCCCCGGCTTATCCAGCGAAATATTCTTGCCTTCCACCGACGTGTCGATCTGGACAACGTCCGCCGGGTCTATCGGCTCTTCCGCAACCGTGGCCACAGGCGAGGGCGTCGGCGTGGGCTGATATTCCTCCACGCTCTTCTTGGTGATGCCGCTTTGCACCTCGCACCCACTAGCAAACATCGATGCCGCAATCAACGAGACTAAAATAGAGTGTTTCATTAAGTTCGCTCGCTCCACTTTTATGTAGGATAATTTAATCATATCATCCACTTCGGCACGAACTTACGTCGCGGCGTCGCGACCTTAAGCGATCTGAGTCTTGAAATGCTAAAACGTCTCATAGCCCATTTTACCCTGTTGCTATTCCTGGCACTGCTGTTAAATTGCGCCTCCGCGCAACAGCGTGTCCCGTCCGGCGACCAGTCAATTATCCTCATCTCGATCGACGGTTTTCGCGCGGATTATTTTGAGCTGCACAAACCGCCGACGATCAACCGCCTTGCTGCTGAGGGCACGCGGGCAAAGTGGATGCTCCCGGCATATCCCACGAAAACATTCCCGAATCATTACACCATCGTCACGGGCCTATATCCCGATAACCACGGCCTGATCGAAAATAATATGTGGGATCCGAAGACCAACACGGTCTTTGGCCTAAATCGCCGCGAAGAGGTGGAGAATCCTCGCTGGTGGGGCGGCGAGCCGATCTGGAACACCGCTCAGAAACAGGGCCTAATCGCCGGCGCCTTTTTCTGGCCGGGTACTGAGACCAAGATCGGCGGGATGCAGCCTAAATATTGGCGGCCTTATCAGGACGACACGCCGCATGGCGAACGTGTCGAAACGGTTCTTGGCTGGCTCGATCTGCCACCCGCTGCACGCCCTCGGATGATGACGCTTTATTTCTCCGACGTGGACGGTGCCGGCCACCGTCACGGGCCGGACGCCCCGCAAACTCGTGAAGCGGTAATGCGCGTCGACCGCTCGATCAAGCGACTGATGGACGGCATCGCCGAACGCGGGCTTCTGAATAACATCAACATCATCCTGACCTCCGACCACGGGATGTCTCCCTATAAGATGCGCGACGCGATAATCCTGGATGAATTATTTGACCAGCGCGACGCCCAGCGCGTCTTTTGGGTCAGCGAATTCACCCAAATATTCCCCAAACGTGGCAGGGAAAAAGCGATCTTGAACGCACTGAATAAGAACCTGCCCGGAAGCGCGAAGGTTTATGGGCGGGGCAAGTTTCCCGAGAGGTTCAAGTTTCGCCGACACGATCGTGTGGCACCGATAGTAGTGGTTCCAAATGAAGGCACGATTCTCACAACACGCCAGCGGTATAACGCCGCAGAAACGGACGGCAATCTAGATCAGATCCGCGGCGGACACGGCTATGATAATGAGCTTGTATCAATGCGGGCGATGTTTGTCGGATACGGACCGGCATTCAGAAATGGCTTTCTGGCGGAGCCCTTTGAGGCCGTCGACGTTTATGAATTGATGTGCCGGATCCTTGGCATAAAACCGGCAAAGAATGACGGCGAGTTTGAGCGGATCAGCGCGGTGCTTGCTCCCCGGCCGACCGGACAGTGATAACCGCGATCTCGGGCGGCATCATAAATCGGAGCGGCAGCAGGCTTGTCCCGATACCTGTGGTGACGAACATATCCTTGCCGTCCTCGTGGATGTGCCCGGCATTATATTTTTGCCCGAACGATGAGGGGACGAAAGGCGATCCAATAATTGGGAACCAAAGCTGTCCGCCGTGCGTGTGTCCTGCAAGCATTAGCTTAAAGTCATCGCCGAGCGTTTTGTGATAGTTCAAGACGTGAAAAATGTCCGGGCTGTGCTCGAGCACTAAGATCTGACCGCTGCCGCCGTGGTCACGGACCGCCCGGCGCGTTGTGTTGTCGAACGTGAACCACGAGTCGAGCTTCATATGGTCCTTTAGCCCCAGGATGCGCAACCGGGCTCCGTCCTTATCGAGCGTGATCAGCTGGTTTTCCAGTACGCGGTAACCGGCCGAACTCAGTGCCTGGCGAACGCTTTCGTCTCCGTGCCAGCCGTCGTGGTTTCCAAGCACGGCCAGCACCCCGTACTTGGCCTTCATCCCGCGGAGATTCTCCGCGATCACCTCGGGCGACATAAACACCCGCTTCCGGTCGCGGGAGGTCGAAACAAAATCGCCAAGCATTACCACCAGATCAGCGTCGAGAGTGTTCACGGTCTCGACCACCTGCCGGAGCTTCTCCTCATCCACGGCGTGGAACCCCGCGTGAATGTCCGAAAACGCCACTATGCGTAATCCATCAAATGCCGGGTCCCAATCTTTGATCTCAAGTTCGTGGTGGTTGACCACCAGGCGGTGAGGTTCGATCAAAAACGCGTAAGCCAAGCACAGGATGCCCACAGCCGCGACCGCGAGAGCTAGTTTCAAAATGGTCCGGTGCTTTTTCATTGATCGGCGGAGATCAGGGTAATGACGTTGATCTCCGGAGGAACTCTGAATCTTAGCGGCAGCACGCTCGTCCCCACGCCGCTCGACACATATACGTGTTTGAGGTCGACCACCGCGTGACCGTCCATGAACCGTGCGTCATTGAAAACCGCCTTTGGACCAAAGATGGGCCAGTTTAATTGCCCGCCGTGCGTGTGCCCCGAGAACATTATCGAGAAACCCGCCGGAGCTTGCAGCAGTGAGTCCGGATTATGGGTAATGGCGATGACGTTCCGCTTGTCACCCAGCGCCTCAAAGGCTTCGGTCGGGACGGTTCGATTTCGCCAAAGGTCCTCGATCCCCCAGATTCGTAGGCGTTCGCCGTTCACATCGATCTCCGCGATCTCATTCTGGAGCACGGTGATCCCCGCCACCTCTTCAAAGACCCGGTGGATCTTCGGTTCATTGTGATACCAATCGTGATTGCCGATGATCGCAAACACTCCGTACCGCGCTTTTAAGCCCCTCAGGCTTTCCGCTATCGTCTCGACGGGCACCTTCAGGTCGGTCCAATCTTCGCCTTCAGGCAGCGCACGGCGGCGTTCGCGGTCAAATTTGCTCTCGCTGACATAATCGCCTAGCAGTACGATGACGTCCGGCTGCTGGGCATTCGCCTGCTCAACGACGAACCGCACTCTTTCCGGCGGTGCGTAATTGGAACCGGTATGGATATCGGCGATAGTCACCACGCGAAGCCCGTTGAGGGCCGGGCTAAAATTAGGGACGGCGATCGTTTCTTCGATAACGACGAACTGGCGGGGTTCAATAAAATACGCGTATGCAAGAAATATTCCGAGCAGCAGACTTAACAGTCCGATCGCTATCCCTATCCTTTTCAGCCACTTACGCATTTAACTTGCTTGCCCAAAATACGCGTTCCACCGGCTGTCGACGAGCTTCGCGATATCTGCCCGCGCCTCAACCTCGGCCGGGTACCAGGGCTTCATTCGTGCATCGATAAATATCGGAGCCGTGTAGCCGATGTGGTTATTCTTTAATTCGATGGCCTTTGCGTGAATATCCGTTGCGGGATTAAATCTTGTCCAGGTCGCCCAAAGGAACTTGTCGGTCGAGCGGGCATATTCGATTTCGTCGTGCAGTACGACGACCTGCCAATCATCAAAAGCTCCAGATTCCGCCAGCCGCTTGCCGAGATCCGGCTCGTCATCAAACGCGGGCCCTGTAACTACAAGGCAGCCGCCGCAATACGGTTTGACCTCGCGAACGCCCGACGGCACTTCACCACTAAACTCTCGCACCAGTTCCCTCTTAGCCTCGCCCGTGCCCATCAATATCGCCTTGCTGCCGTGATTGATCTTACCACTCGCGTAGTCCAGCGTATCGAACGCCGTACGGTTAAAAATGAATAGGTCACGCTGCCACTCAACGCGGGCCAGGATGTGCTCGAATAGCGATCTGAAATCGGTCAGGTCCTGAGGAGTGTCCGTGAGCATCAGGAACTTGGTCAAGGAAAGTTGGCCCTCGCCCAGGATGCGGAACCCCGCGGACAGTGCTTCCCTGCCGTAACGCTCTTTAACCACGGCCGCCGCCAGCGAATGAAACCCGGTCTCGCCATAGCTCCAGAGGTCTTTTACAGCAGGCATCACCAATGGGAAAAGAGGCGACAACAGTTCTTGTAAATAGTCGCCGATAAAGAAATCTTCCTGACGCGGCTTACCGACGACCGTCGCGGGATAGATAGCGTCCTTTCGATGGAAGACCGCATCGGCGTGGAAAACCGGGTAATCGTGAGCGAGTGAATAATAACCGTAGTGGTCGCCGAAGGGACCCTCCACCCTCCGTTCTTTCGGCGGCACGTGCCCCGCGATCGCAAACTCGGCTTCGGCGACCAGGCGGTGTCCCCCGCTTACCGGGCTGTCTGCCATGCCGATCTTTGAGCCCGCCAACAGCGACGCAAGTATCAGCTCAGGCACGTCCTCCGGTAGCGGTGCGATGGCCGACAGGATCAGGGCGGGCGGCCCACCGAGAAATATCGTCACCGGAAGCGGTTCGCCTCGCTGCTCTGCTTCAAAGTAGTGAAAGCCGCCGCCCTTCCCGATCTGCCAGTGAATGCCTGTCGTCGCTTTATCGTAGCGTTGAATGCGGTACATACCGAGATTCGGTTTCCCGGAAGATGGGCTTTCGGTGTAAACAAGCGGGAGCGTAATGAAATGGCCGCCGTCCTCGTGCCATAGTTGGAGCAGCGGCAGCTTTTCTAGATCCACCTCCCGCTGCCTTTGTTCCAGCACCGGAGCGTTTCGGACGGGCTTTGTGCCAAGCTTTAGGGCCGACATCCCCATGTCGCGATAACCCCAAAGCTTGCCGAGCTTTGGCGGGACGAGGTCCTCGACCATGTGCACCGCCCGCCGCACAAATTCCTCGGGACGCGTTCCAAACGCAAGGTCGATCCGCCGCTTGGTGCCGAACAGGTTCGTCACGACCGGAAATCCGGAACCTTTCACATTAGTAAAAAGCAGGGCGTTACCCTGCTCTTCAATGACCCGCCGATGGATCTCCGCGATCTCGAGGTATGGATCGACCTCCGCGGAGATCTCGACGATCTCGTTTTCGGTTCGGAGCGTGTCGATGAACGACCGCAGATTCTTGTGCATAAGCAATTAGCTCGTCAACACAGAACTATTTAAGTGCGGTGATATCGAGCTGTGCGGCCGGAATGACGGTCGGTTTTGCATTTGGGAAACTTTTTGCCAGATCATCCTTAAAAACCGAATAGTCACCCACAATAATCAGGTCGCCGCCGAATAGCTCTTTGCCGGCAAATGCGTGGATCTGCTTGTCAGACACCGCCTCGATCTTTTGCATATAGCTGTTCATCTCGGATGCAGGAATTCCGAAGGTGTAGAGGTCCGCAAGTGCGTTGACAAGCCCGCCCGTCGTTTCAATGCTCCGGGCAAAACCGCCGGTCAGCACAGACTTGCGTGGATCGAGTTCCGTCGCGGGGATCGATTCCTCAGCGGCGAGTCGTTTGATCTCAGCCAGCACGATCTCGGCAACCTCGGGAGCAGATTCATTCTTGGTTTGCGTCCGCGTAGAGAAATTCGCTTCTCCGAATCGCCACGCAAAGCTGCTGCCCGCGCCATAGCTAAGGCCGCGCTTGATACGGATCTCTTGGTTGAGACGCGATGAATAACCCCCGCCGAGTAGGGAATTTAAGACGGATGCTGAATAATATCCGGCGTTTGGCCTCAGCCTGCCCTCTCCGTCAACTTCCAGGCGGCCCGCCGAGCTCCGCTTTACATAACTGACGGATGCCTGACCCGAATCCGGAAGGTCGATGATCAGGAGGCGTTTCGGGAGCAAATTCGCTGCATCTTCGTAAACGCGACCGGTCTCCGTAGGAATAGATCCGGAAACGGACATCTTGGCAGGCCTTTCATTCCAGTCACCGAAGAGTTTCGCCGCGAATTGTTCGGCTTGCCTCGACCCGATGTCTCCGGCAAAGATCAGAACCGCACCGTTCGGGTCAAAGTTCTTCTTGTAAAAACTTTCTACCTGGGCACGGCCGATGGCGTTCAAACTCGCAAGCGTTCCTCCTGCCGGGTGTTCATCCAGCGAATAAACGCTTGCGACGTAGTTCGAAAGAAAACCCGGCTGCGTCATATTGTAGGTGAGCCCGTCTATCTCCTGAGACTTGAGCAGGCCCAGTTCCTCCTGCGGAAATGTCGGATTTATAGCGACGTCTGCAAGTATTGCCATCGCCTGGTCCAGCTTATCTGAGGTGACTGACACCGTGATCGACGAATTGTTCCAACCTGCGCCTGAGTTGATCGCCCCGCCAAGGAACTCGATCTCTTCTGCGATCTGCGTGGCCGAGCGAGTCTTTGTTCCCTTAGTAAGCATCGACGCCGTGAGGTTCGCGAGCCCCGCTTCCTCCATCAACTCGGCGTCAGCTCCGATGGGGAACAAAAGTTGGACGGTGACGATCGGCACGTTCCGCTTTTCGACAACGGCGACGGTCAACCCGTTCTTGAGTTTAGTTTCTTTGACAGATGGCATCGACAGGCTCGGGGCAGGGCCAGGTTTGGGCAGCCCCGTCTGGGCGATAACCGATACCGCGCCAAATGCGAGAAGCATTGCGGGCAGGAACGATTTCGATAGTGTTTTCATGATCCTATTCATTGCCTTCCGCCTCCGCTTCTTTCGCCTGGTTGTAATAGAGCACCACGCGGTTATCGTCCTTGAAATATTGCTTCATAACGCGTTGGATGTCGGCCGCTGTAACTCTCTGAAGCCGCTCCACCTCGGTGTTAACGGCGTCAGGGTCGCCTTGATATGCAACCGCGCGTTCGATCGCAATTGCTTTTCCGTCGTTGGTTTCCCTCGCACGGATGGCCCGAGAGATGAGTTGGTTCTTCGCCTTTTCAAGCTCTTTGGCCGTAACCCCGCCGTCCTGTATCTTTTTCAACTCGGCGAGCAAGGCTTTCTCCAGAACCTCAGATGTTCCCTTCTGGGAGCCGATCGCAAGGAGCGACATCCGGCCGCCTTCGGTATTCAATTCCAGATCGAGATCGGCCTGCTGCGCGACCTCTTGATCGCGGACAAGGGCTTGGTAGAGCCGAGAGCTTTCACCGCCGGAAAGTATCGCCGCCGCGAGCCTTATTGCGTAGATATCCGGACTGGTCGTTTTCGGGGCACGATAGATTATCGCCGTAGCCGGGAAAGGAACACGCGGCCCAAATTCGCTGAACCGACGCTCCTCGCGCCATTCCGGCTCCGCTACCGTAACGCGCGGAATGTCGCCTTCGGGACGCTTTATGCTGCCAAAGTACTTGTCCACCCAACCGTCGAACTGCTTCTGATCGAAATTGCCCACAACGATCAAGACAGCATTGTCCGGCCGGTAAAAGGTTTTGTAGAACTTTTCCGCGTCCGCGCGGGTTGCGGCACTAAGTTCGTCGAGATTGCCGATGACCCCACGCTTGTAAGGATGCTTTTGAAAAGAAAGTTCGTCGAGCAGCCAGAAGAACTTGCCGTACGGCGGAGCCAGAACGCCCTGCCTGTACTCCTCCTTAACGACCTCGCGTTCCGAAGCAAAGTTTCCCTCATCTACGTTGAGGTTAACCATTCGGTCAGCCTCGGCCCATAAAATTCTTTCGAGGTGGTTCGAGGGAACGACCTCATAATAATTGGTAAAGTCAGGCCATGTAGAGGCGTTGTTAAAGCCGCCGACATCTTCCGTGAGCCGGTCAAAGGTTTCATTCGGCATATGCTTCGTCGCCTTGAACATCATGTGTTCGAACATATGTGCAAAGCCGGAGCGGCCGGGCGGGTCGTTCTTTCCACCGACGTCGTACCAAACATGTACGGATACTGTCGGGCTCGAAGTGTCGCGATGTGAGATGACCCGCATTCCGTTCGAAAGTGTTCGCTGTTTCAACTCGATGGGAGCTACCTTCAACTGTCCAAGGGCAGAGAAAGACGCCGATAGCACTAAAGCGGCAGCAAACGTAATTAGGCTTCTTCGCATATGATCAATGTTCCTGAATTAGATAGCGATTTATACGCGGTAGGGGAGCGTTTAGTTTTGATGCTGGTCCGGGAGAGCCGCTTTGCCCGCGACCCTCCTAACCTGTTAACTGTTGTATTCGTAAAATCCCCGACCGCTTTTGCGTCCCAGCCAACCGGCGTCGACATATTTTTTCAGCAGCGGGCACGGCCGGTACTTCGGATCGCCCAGCCCCTCGTGAAGAACGTTGAGGATGGCGAGGCAGACGTCGAGGCCGATGAAATCTGCAAGGGTGAGCGGCCCCATCGGGTGATTCATACCGAGCTTCATTATCTCGTCGATCGCCTCGCGGGTCGCGACGCCCTCGTGAAGTGCGAAAACGGCCTCGTTGATCATCGGCATCAATACACGATTGCTGACAAATCCGGGATAGTCGTTACATTCCACCGGAACCTTGCCAAGCTTTTCGGAAAGCTCTTTCACCGTAGCGTAAGTCTCGTCGGATGTGGCTATGCCCCGGATAACCTCGACCAGCTTCATTAGCGGTACGGGATTGAAAAAGTGCATCCCGATCACTTTGTCGGGCCGTTTTGTCGCTGCGGCGATCTTAGTGATCGAGATCGATGATGTGTTCGACGAGAGGATCGTGCTTTCGGGGCAGATATGGTCGAGCCTCTGAAAGATCTCGCGTTTGATATCGAAATTCTCAGTGGCCGCCTCAACGACGAGCGTGCAATCCTTAAGGCCCTCGAGCTCCGTGGTCGTTTCGATCCGGCCAAGGATCTCCCGTTTTTGTTCCTCGGTGATCGTTTCTTTCTTAACGAAACGGTCCAGGCTCTTGCTGATATTGCCGGTACCTCGCTCGAGTAGGTCGGCCGAGATGTCGCTTAAAATTACCTTGAATCCGGAAGCTGCCGCAGTCTGTGCGATGCCGTTACCCATTGTCCCGGCGCCGATAACGCCGATAATATGATCCATAAAATTAACCTCGATTATCTGATATGAATTTGAAAAGCTTACTTAAAAAATAGCGAAATTCCGATGAAAACGAAAACGGCGGCCCCATAAAGAGCCGCCGCTGATGGGCCATTTCCTAGCGCCAAACGTTTGGCGGAGGAGGTGAGTGGTAATCATGTTGGCCGAGATAAAGTGCTCTTCCCTCGTCCGAGAACATAAACCAAAGGCCATAGATGCCCAAGGCGGTTCCAAGCGGAAAACTAAGCAGAGCAACGATCGAGCCAAAGATCGTCCAAAATCGCGCATTCGGCCTTTGTTTAAGAAGTCCCCATGTTGCCATCGCTATCGGGATCAGGAGCAACGCGCTTATCGCAAATGCGACGACCATGATAACGGACATAAACGCCATCGGCATCTGCTCGCCCGGAGGCGCCGACTGCGCGATAAACCCGAACATAAAAACCGCCGCAATCACGCCCACGATCAGCCCCAACACTTGGAGACCGAGATAGACGGCGAAGAGGATACCGAGGGTGCGATTATGATCCGCTGCTGTCATAGTACATGTGATTACGACATTTCGCCCGCAAATGTTCTAGTCGCGTTCAACGGCCAGGGCAACCGAATTGCCGCCTCCGAGGCATAATGCCGCAACGCCTCGCTTTGCACCTCGACGCTTCATTTCATATAGAAGCGTCGTCAGGATACGCGACCCGGAATTCCCGATGGCATGGCCCAGTGCGACGGCTCCGCCGTTAACGTTGACCTTGTCCAGTTCAAGCCCCAGTTCTTTCATCACACCCAGGGCCTGGACCGAAAATGCTTCGTTTAGTTCGAACAGGTCGACATCTCCCATTTCCCAACCCGCCTTCTTAAGTACATTGAGCACCCCCTGCACCGGCGCCATCATGATCATTTTGGGTTCGATGCCTGAGGTCGCAGAAGCGACGATCCGTGCCAAGGGCTCAACGCCGAGCGAGGCAGCCTTTTCCGCGGAAGTGACGACAACGGCAGAAGCTCCGTCATTTACACCTGGTGCGTTCCCGGCCGTAACCGTTCCGCCGTCTTTCTTGAATGCCGGCTTAAGCTTTCCTAGCGCATCAACGGTGGTGTCCGGGCGGACGGGCTCATCGTAGTCGAGCACAACGGGGTCGCCCTTGCGCTGGGGAATCTCGATCGGGACGATCTCATCGGCAAACCTTCCCGCCTCTTGGGCCTCGGCCGCTTTGCGATGAGAATTGAACGCAAAATCATCCTGCTGCTCACGCGAGATCTCGTATTTCTCCGATACGACCTCGCCTGTATTGCCCATGTGCCAGTTTTCGAAAGGGCACCAGAGCCCGTCGTGGACCATTAGATCGACGACGGTTTGGTTTCCCATCCGGTATCCGTCCCGCGCTCCCGGCATCGCGTACGGAATATTGGACATCGATTCCATACCGCCGGCGACGACAACATCGGAGTCACCCAGCTGTACCGACTGCGCGGCGAGAGCCACTGCACGCAGCCCCGAGCCGCAAACCATGTTCACCGTTAGTGCAGAGACTTCCGGGGGAAGCCCTGCTTTGATCGCCGCCTGACGCGCCGGGGCCTGTCCGATGCCGGCCTGCACGACACAGCCCATGATCACCTCGTTCACATCCGCACCATCGATGCCCGCACGGTTGACCGCTTCCTTGATCGCAATGGAACCGAGTTCCGGGGCTGAGAAACCTTTTAGTAGGCCCTGAAATTTTCCTGTCGGGGTTCGGGCCGCCGAAATAATTACCGCTTGCTTCTTATCTGCCATTATTATTACCGTCCTTTAAGATCGAGTGAATGTTATAGGGTCAAAATCTAATTTTATCACGAGGCGGTGGCGAGTTCTATCGCCCGCCAAAGCGAGCATGTGCCTCACGATCGAGTGCCTCTCGATGATCGGGATGGGCGATCTCGATGAGCGCGTTGGCACGTTGGCGGAGATTTTTGCCGTAAAGGTCGGCGATACCGTATTCGGTCACGATGTAATGGACATGGGCCCGTGTGGTGACCACGCCGGCCCCGAGTTTCAAATGTCCGACGATCTTTGATTCGTTACGGGATGTGACGGATGGTAAAGCGATGATCGGCTTGCCGCCTTCTGAAAGCGAAGCTCCGCGGATGAAGTCCATCTGTCCGCCGACGCCGGAATAGTGACGCATCCCGATCGAATCCGCACAGACCTGGCCCGTTAGATCGACCTCGATAGCGCTGTTCACGGCGGTCACCTTGGGGTTGCGGCGTATCACGGCACTGTCGTTCACATATGCGATGTCGAGCATCAGCACCTGAGGGTTGTCATCGACAAAGTCGTATAGGCGGCGGGTTCCCATCAGGAAGCCAGCGACTATTTTGCCCGGGTGTTTGATCTTGCATCGGCCGTTTACGATCCCTTTTTCGACAAGATCGATGACTCCGTCCGAGAACATTTCGGTATGTATACCGAGGTCTTTGTGACCGGTGAGGGAGGCAAGCACTGCATTCGGAATCGATCCGATGCCCATTTGAAGAGTGGCACCGTCTTCGATCAATTCAGCGATCGATCGGCCAATTGCACGATCGACATCGCTCAATGCCGGCGGCGGGACCTCCGGAAGCGGGTCGTCGACCTCAACGGCAATATCGATCTCATCGACGTGAAGTAATGCGTCGCCGAGCGTTCTCGGCATCCAAGGGTTTATCTGTGCCACGACCGTCTTTGCATTATCGACCGCGGCCCGGGCGATATCGACAGAAACGCCAAGCGAACAGAAACCATGTTTATCCGGTGGCGACATGTTGACCAACGCCACGTCCAGTGGGAGTACGCCCCGCCGAAACAGGGCAGGTATCTCGGAAAGGAAAACCGGAATGTAATCGCCCCGCCCTTCGTTGACCGCCTGCCTCACATTCGCCCCGACAAAAAAGGCGTTCACGTGAAAGCTGGCGGAATGTTCGGGGGCTGCGTACGGGGCATCCCCTTCAGTGTGAAGATGGACGATCTCGACATCGCGGAGCTCGCTTGCCCGCGCCGTCATTGCCCTTATCAATGTCTGTGGGGCGGCAGCCACGCCGTGTATGAAAACACGATCGCCGGACTTAATAACCGCCGCGGCCTCTTCGGGTGAAACTGATCTTTTCATTATTGACGTGCTGCTCTTTTCGCGAAGGATGCAGTGCCTATGATACCCTCACGGATATGTCGCAGAAATTTGACCCGGGAGCTTTCCTGATCTTTCAATTGGAGTCCGGCTACGGACTTTTAAGGGTGCTGGGCCATCGTGAAACCGGAGACGACAAGGTTTGGCACGTTACGGTTTACCGCGAGATGTTCCTGGACCCGGAAATGGCGGAACATGCGATCTCGCATTCGTCGCTTACGCCGGAAATCCCCCATGCCGCCCTTACAAACCGAGCATTTGAAAGCACACAGGTCGCGTTTATGGCCCATCAGCCGCTGACGACCTCTGAGTTAGTAGGCTTAGACGAGTGGCTTTCGGAACCGGACGGCCGGGTCTATGACCGTTCGATCCGTCTGCTCCTGGGCGTTCGCTGATCACGCCAGCCCGCGGCGCTCCATCTCTGCCTTTATCAAAACCAGTTCGCGGCTTACCTGTCCCGCCGTCGAGGTATTTTCCTCAGCCCGGCGTATGAGGTAGGGCAGCGTGTCGCGAACGGGCCCGTAGGGTACGTATTTAGACACGTTGTACCCGTTCTTTGCCAGCACGTACGAAAGATTGTCGCTCATACCATAGAGCTGCGAAAAATGGATATGCGGATGGTCTCGCGCTATGCCTTCCTCATGCATCCGAGCGGCGAGCTTATAGGTGCTCTCTTCATTGTGGGTCCCGGCGACGAACGATATTTCGTCGAGATGATCTAAGCAGTAACCCACAGCCGCATCGTAATCAGCATCAGTGGCTTGTTTATCAGGTTGGATCGGCGAAGGATAACCCATCTCGTCGGCACGCTCGCGCTCCTTTTCCATGTACGCGCCGCGGACAAGCTTCATCCCGATCATATACCCTTTGGCGTTAGCCTCTTTTCTGGAGTCGCGTAAAAACTGAAGCCTGTCGGTCCGATACAGCTGTATCGTGTTATAGATCAGCACCCGGCCTCGGTTATATTTCTCCATCATCTCGTTGGCGAGCCTATCGATCGCGTCCTGGGTCCATGTCTCCTCGGCATCGATAAAGACCGGCTGCCCGATCGCGGCGGCTTCGCTGCAGATACGCTCTACGCGGCGATGGATGGCCTCGCACTTCATTTGGCCCTTCGCATCGAGCTTTTTACGGCCGCTCATCTTTTCAAGTGTCCCGAGCGGAGCTATCCCGGACATCTTAAAGACCGAAAATGGAATATTGTCGTCGCCCTTAGCCCGGTGAACGGTCCTGATGATCTCTTCGGTCGTCTCATCGAAGTCGTCTTCGGAGGTCCGGCCTTCGACGGAATAGTCGAGGATCGTTCCGATGCCCGCGCGTCCAAGCTGATCGATGGTCGCCTGGCTCTCTTCGATGGTCTCGCCGCCGCAGAAATGCTCGAAGACCGTTCGCTTTACGATCGCGTCGATCGGTAGGCCAAGCGAGAGAGCAAAGCGGGCAGCACCCGTACCAATGCTGCTGAGCATCGGCGAGCTCATCATCTTGAACATTCGGTACTTCTCTTTTAGTTCGGCGTCTGACTTATCGGCGAATGCGGTGGCTGTATCGCGGAAGTCGAGGTTGAATTCGCTCATATGCCGGAAAATATAAAGGCGTGGTCAAGGGAAAGGTTATTAAAAAGAAGGCAGATTGTAAAATTGTAACGCACCGGATAATGCTTTATGATTTCAGTTTTTACTTAAGGAATAGAACGCCGTCTATGAGCAAAGGATTACCAAAACGCAGCGAGAATTATTCAGAATGGTACAACGAGGTCGTTAAGCGCGCCGGGCTCGCAGAAAACTCTGCCGTTCGCGGCTGTATGGTGATAAAGCCGTACGGTTTCGCCATATGGGAAAAGATGCAGCGGACGCTTGACGATATGTTTAAGGCGACGGGACACCAGAATGCCTACTTCCCTCTTTTCGTACCGAAATCGTTTCTCGAAAAGGAAGAGGAGCATGCCGAGGGCTTTGCAAAGGAATGTGCCGTTGTCACGCACTATCGCCTCAAGGCGGACCCGGACGGCAAAGGACTGATCGTCGATCCCGAAGCAAAACTGGAAGAAGAGCTGATCGTTCGGCCGACTTCCGAAACGGTGATCTGGAACACCTACCGCAATTGGATCCAGTCATGGCGCGACCTGCCCCTGCTGATCAATCAGTGGGCGAATGTGGTTCGATGGGAAATGCGGACGCGGCTCTTTCTTCGCACCGCGGAGTTCCTATGGCAAGAGGGCCATACCGCACACGCTACGGAGCAGGAGGCCGTTGAAGAGACGGAACGCATGCTCGGCGTTTATGCCGATTTCGCCGAGAACTGGATGGCGATGCCGGTCGTGCAGGGCGTGAAGTCGCCCAATGAGCGGTTTGCCGGCGCGATCGAGACCTATTGTATTGAGGCTTTGATGCAGGACGGAAAGGCACTTCAGGCGGGAACCTCGCATTTTCTGGGGCAGAATTTCGCTCGTGTCTTTGATGTGAAGTTCGTGAACAAAGAAAATCAGTTGGAGTACGCATGGGCCACGTCTTGGGGCGTGTCTACGCGTTTAATGGGGGCGTTGGTGATGGCCCATTCGGATGACAAGGGACTGGTGCTGCCACCGAAACTTGCTCCGATCCAAGTGGTGATCGTTCCGATCCACAAGACGGAGGAGGATCTCGCGACGATCAGCGAAAAGGCAAATGCGATAGCGGACGAACTTAGGGCAGCGGGCATCTCGGTTAAATTTGACGACGATGACAAGCAGCGTTCGGGCTGGAAGTTTGCGGAATATGAGCTCAAGGGGGTTCCGGTCAGGCTTGCAATGGGAATGCGGGACGTAGAGAACGGTACGGTCGAGATCGCACGCCGGGACACCTTGACCAAAGAAACCGTTTCGCTCGATACCGCGGTGACAACGATCAGAACACTATTAGAGCAGATGCAGCAGAGCATTTATCAACGGGCCTTACAGTTCCGCGAGGAGAATACGCACTTGGTGGACGACTGGGAACAGTTCAAATTAAAGATCGAAGAGGGCGGATTTCTGCTTGCTCACTGGGACGGAACCGCCGAAACCGAAGAAAAGATCAAAGAAGAGACAAAGGCGACGATCCGCTGCATACCGCTCAATTCGGTTGAAGAGGCCGGAAAATGCGTTTACTCAGGCCGCGAATCGGCAAAGCGTGTGGTCTTTGCCAGGGCCTATTGACCTTGTTGGCATACCGGTTGCACCTATGATTACCGTATCCAAAAGTGAACGAATTCAGTTCACTCTAAAAAAATCTAGGAGGAACGGGAGAACGGTATGAATAATCTAGTGAGAGGTGCTTTAGCGGGTGCTGCGGCGTGGAAGTTCGGCGGCGGCATCATTTCGACGATACTTATCTTCATTCTGGTTTTCTGGCTATTGGGCCAGTGCTAGCCTATTGAATAATTTTCAACTATTAGGCCGCATTCATCGTCTAAAATGGTGAGTGCGGCCTTTTCTTGTGCATTCGATTGGAAAGAGGGAGCAATATAGACTGCGGACGTGATCAAATTTAGCGAACGTACCGACGAAGAATTGGCCGCCTTGGCGGTTAAGAGCGACCCGGAAGCCTTCAGCGAAATTGTGCGCCGTTGGGACCGGAGGATCTTCGCTCTATGTTTCGGTATGCTCGGCCGCGAAGATGAGGCGAGAGATGCCACGCAGGAGACGTTTATATCTGCATATAAGGCTTTAGGCTCGTTCAGAGGCGATTCGCGGGTCTCGTCTTGGCTGCATCGGATAGCTATAAACCGGTGCCTGACCACCAAGCGTCGGCAGCGGAGCAAACCGGAAGAGACTCTCGACGAGGAGTTGGCGGACCGTTCGAGAATATTTCAAGCACCGCCCGCCACATCGCCCGCGAATGTGGTGGAAAAAGATGAGCGGCTGATTTTGGTACGGCAAGCCGTAAGCACGCTGCCGCCGGACCTCAGGCAGATCGTGGTGATGAAAGAATTTGAGGATATGACGTTTCAGGAGATCTCAGAGACTTTGGAGGTCCCGCTCAGTACGGTCAAGAGCCGGCTGTACACAGCACTTAAACAGCTTCGAATGAAATTGGAGCGAACGGCGATCGAGATCGCGTGAGGAGAGATGATGGAGCTTGCAATAAAATGTGCGGCAAACACCGAGGTAACGGCCTATCTCTACGGAGAGATGCCGGCATCGGAGGCCGACAATTTCGAAAAGCATCTTGCGAACTGCGATATATGTGCAGATGAATTTGCGGCCATCTCGTTCGCCCGCTATTCGGTCTATGAATGGAACAAGGTCGAGTTCGCACCGCTGGAAACGCCTGTGATCAATATTGATCTGGCGGAATCCCGCGGCTGGCTCACCACACTGAAGGGATTGTTTGTTCCGGCGCCCGGCCTCGCTTTCGGCGGCGCCGCTGTGATTATGGCGGTGACTCTGGGACTGGTATATCTTGTTTGGTCCGGAGGCGGGCCAGAGGTCGCAGTGGTTCCATCGCAGGCGACAACACCCTCTGTGGTAGAACGGCTTGAGGTTCAGCCGGAAAAGGTTATGGCCGCGAATGATGAGCCGATCGAACCTTCCGAAGATGTTCAGACCGCTCCTCGCACGGTAGCGGTAAATACATCAACCGCGCGTAAAAGCACCGGACCGGTTAAGCGGGCCCTCAACCGCTCAAGATCCGCCCCGCCGGCGATCGCTATAAACGCTCAAGCCGAAGAGTTGCGGTTAAATGAATTCGACGATCTGGAGGGCGACGGACTGAGGTTGGCGGACCTTGTGGCTGATCTCGATAGTGAATAAGAAAATGAAGAAGTTTCTTGGCCTGCTCTTTGTAGCATTCTTTTTTATGGCGTTTGCCGGCGAGGCTGACGCCCAACGCGCTCGTGCGATGGGCGGGGTAGCGATGTTGCGGCAACTGGGGCTTTCGCAGGATCAGATAAAGCAGATCCGCGAGATGAATCGGGATGTAGCCCCGCGTCGGGAGGAAACTCGCACCCGGCTTCGTGAGGCTCGACAGGCGCTCGATAAAGCCATTTACGCCGATGTCCTGAGCGAAGCTGACGTCGAAGCTCGGCTTTCGGATTTTAACGCCGCACAAGCGGCGGTCTCGGCGATCAACTACGAGGTCGAGCTAAAGATCCGAAAGATCCTGACGCCACAGCAACTGCAGCAGTTTAAGGAACTGCGGGCACAATTTAACGAGAGGCGAGAGCGGATGCAGCCGCGCAGAGGCGGACGCCGCGGTGACCCCGCGCCGGACGACCGGCCCGACGAGCCGTAAAGTTCCGTGTTCGTGATCAGAACGAGTTAGATGTGACGCCCGCCTTTTCGCGGGCGTTCTTATTTGTCTATCATTCGCCTTTCGTTGTAACCTTTACCGAGTCAACGGGTACAGTCGCCTGCTCGTTATCCGTAAATGAATCCGCTCTTAAAATTCATCTCCGAACTGCAGGACGTCAGCCTTCTGATCTGGAATGCTTTCGTGAGCCTTGGCAGCAAGCCGCGCTATTATGCGGAGACGATCCGGCAGATGGACCTGATCGGTGTCGGCTCGCTGCCGATCGTGCTGCTCACTGGCTTCTTTACCGGGGGCGTCTTGGTTCTTCAAACTTTCCCGACACTCGAGTATTACAGCATCCAGAATGAAAGCGGCCGTTCCGTCGCGACCTCGCTTATCAGAGAGCTTGGGCCGGTTCTCTCAGCATTGATGGTCTCCGGGCGAATCGGCTCGGCGATCGCCGCGGAACTCGGATCCATGGTCGTCTCGCAGCAGATCGATGCCATGAGAGCACTTGGTACCGACCCCGTGCGCAAGCTGGTCGTTCCGCGAATGATCGCGTTGATCTTTATGCTGCCGATCCTGACGGTGGCGGCTGATGTGTTCGGCCTGATAGGCGGCGGCATCGTGGCGAACTTTCTTTACAATCAGGAGATAAACGTTTTCGTTGAATCGGTGCGGAACGGTATCTCCACCCGTGATATTTTGGGTGGAATCATTAAGCCCTTCTTTTTTGGCCTTGTGATCGGGGCGGTGGCGTGCCATAAGGGACTCAGCACGACCGGCGGGACCGTAGGGGTAGGGCGGGCGGTGACGAATTCGGTCGTGATCGCCTCGATCTGGGTAATTATCTTCGATTTTTTCCTGGCGAAGGCTTTGCAGTACTTTCTCGACATCGGACGCATCTAACCCGTATAATTTTCGACATTGTTATGCTCTTTTCCCGCGAAACCGAACCCCTGCCGGCAGATCTTTCAGAAGAGGACCTCGCTCTTGCCGATCTGACGGAGGCTGTCGATCAACCGGGCAGAATGGTTCCGGCGATCGAATTTCGCGATGTTCACCTGTCATTTGACGATAAAAAGATCCTCGACGGCATCAGTTTTGTCGTAAAGCGGGGCGAGACCAAGATTATTCTCGGACGCAGCGGCGGCGGGAAATCGACGATCATCCGGATGATCTTGGGCCTGCTAAAGCCCGATTCGGGAACGATATTGATCGATGGCGAGGACATAACCAATTATACCGAGCCGGAGATGATGCCGGTCCGGCAAAAGGTTGGAATGGTGTTTCAGGAAGGGGCGCTGTTCGATTCCCTTTCGGTATATGAGAATGTCGCTTATCGGCTTCGTGAACAGAACGTTCCTGAAGACGATGTGGAACTCGAAGTTCGGCGAATGCTCCGTTTCGTTGATCTGGAAGATGCCATCGAAAAAATGCCGAATGAGCTTTCAGGCGGAATGCGGCGTCGCGTCGGTATTGCCCGAGCCTTGGTCGGCGACCCCTCAATAGTATTGTTTGACGAGCCGACTGCGGGCCTTGACCCCCCGACCGCGCGCACGATCTGCGAGTTGGCGATCAAGCTTCGCGACCTGCAGGACGTTTCGTCGATCTTCGTGACGCACGAAATGACCAACGTAGAATACTTGTCGTCCGAGTACGCGACCGTTGACGAGAATGGCCAGGTCGTCTTTGAAGTCGAGGGGGAGAAGCTTTGCCTGATCAACACGGAGATCCTAATGCTTCGTGACGGGAAGGTTGCATTTAGCGGCAAAGATGAAGCATTCTTTAAGACCACGGACCCATACATTCAGCGTTTTATGAAGGGTAAATAGCAGCCAATGGTTCAAACGCGACGATCATTAACGTTCAGCCAACTTCGTGTGGGCATTTTCGTGCTTTTCGGCCTGTTGGTGCTGGCATTCCTTGTCCTGAATTCGACAGGCGACTTTAATCCGTTCGAGAAAAAGCTGCAGCTCAAAGCTCGTTTTGCGGCCGCCGACGGGCTGAGAGACGGGTCGGATGTTCAGTTGGCCGGGCTGAGGATCGGAAAGGTAAGCGAAGTAAGGCTCCTGCCGCCGGATTCGCCCGAGGAGGAAAAGATCGAGGCAACGCTGCTGGTCGATAGCGAATTGAACGGCCGGCCGATCACCGAACGGATCAGGACCGATTCCACGGCCCAACTGATCGCTGTTTCCGTCCTTGCCAACGAAAAGATCATCAATATTTCGCCGGGGACGATCAAGGGTGACCCGGTGGCCGAAAATCACGTGCTCGATTCGAGCGAAGCGATCTCCATTAACCAGTTGACCAAGACCGGCAACGACCTGTTACAGCAGATCAATAAGCTCGCCGTTCCGGCGAACGAGATACTCAACAAGGCAAACCAGGGCGAGGGCACGATCGGCCGGATCGTCAACGACGAATCGCTGTATCAGAACCTGGACGCAACCGTGGCGGAAACGAAGCTGACGATGGTGCGGCTGCAAGCCACGATCGAGAAGATCAATCGAGGCGAGGGGACCGCGGGCCAACTGATCAGCAACCCTGAACTCTACAATAATCTGAATCGAACCGTCGCACAGTTAGAAGGCATATCAAGGGACATCCGTGAAGGCCGCGGCTCCGCAGGCAAGTTCGTTACCGACGACGCCCTTTACAATGAAACGCGTGCAGCAATTACGGATCTTCGCACCTCTGCGGCAAAGATCAACGCGATCGCGGATGACTTTAAGCTTATTACGAACGATATCGTCGAGGGCCGCGGGACCGCGGGACGATTGCTCAAAGACGAACAGCTCTATGAGGATGCTCGCGACACGATCGCTCGGTTTAACTCGACCGCCACGCGATTTGAATCGCTGCTTGCGGACGCCCAGGCCGGCAAGGGTACGATCGGCCGTCTCGTGACCGACGAGACCCTCTTTAACAACCTGAACCAAACGGCGTCGAATATAAACCAGTTCTCGAGCGAGGGCACAAAGCTTCTATACGATTTCCGCCAGAACCCGCGAAAATATCTCCGCATACGTGTTTCGCTCTTCTAGACTTTAAAAAACGAAAAGGGCAGAAATAACTGCCCTATTTTTGATTTGGTGCTGAGGGCGGGACTCGAACCCGCACGGATCGCTCCACACGCCCCTCAAACGTGCGCGGCTACCAATTACGCCACCTCAGCAAAGTTGTAAAGATCAGTTGTTGGCCGGTGCCTCAGCGTTCGCAGGAGCAGATTCAGACGCGGCGTTGGAGTCCGCTGCCGGCGCCGACTGCTCTGCGGCCGGTGCAGCATTTGATGCCGGAACCTCAGCAGGAGCTGTATTTGCATTAGCGTCGTCGATAACGACGGGCGACTGCTCGATCGGCGCGTCGCCTACGGTCTCAAGCACCGACGTTCCGCCCTGAAATGCCGGAAGCGAGATCAGAAACGCGGTTACCATGAACACTGCAGCAGCGACGATAGTAATCCGTGAAAGCACCGACGCCGTTCCGCGAGGCCCAAATGCCGAGCTTGAAATATTGCTTGTAAACAGCGCTCCGGCGTCCGTTTTACCCGGCTGCAGCAGAACGGTCGCTACAAGGACGATACAGGCAACGAAAAATAATGCGTAAAGTACGTAAAGCAATTTGCTATTCCACCTATTAGAGGGCTGCCAGACGCGCGTCTAACCCAATTTATAGTTAACGATCGAAGCAAAGCTTTCAGCGTCCAGACTTGCCCCTCCGACCAATGCACCGTCAACATCATCCATCGCCATAAGTTCGGCGATGTTGTCGGGTTTAACCGACCCGCCGTAAAGGATCCGCGTGCGGCCGGCGACATCGTCGCCATGGTTTTTGCCTAACACTGAACGGATGAAGGCCTGCATTTCTTGAGCCTGTTCCGGCGTGGCGGTTTTACCCGTACCGATCGCCCAAACAGGCTCGTAAGCGATTATGATACGTTCCGCATCGGCCACTGTCAAACCATTCAGGCCCCCGGATAGCTGCCTTTCTACGACAGATTCTGCGTTACCCGACTCCCGCTCTTCAAGCAGTTCACCGACGCAAACGATGGCCGTGAGGCCGGCCGCGATCGCCGCCCGGGTCTTACGGTTAACGCTGTCGTTTGTTTCGCCGTAATACTGCCGCCTTTCACTGTGTCCGATGATCACATGTGAGCACCCGGCGTCCTTTATCATTGTCGGTGCCACTTCGCCGGTGTGTGCCCCGAAATCGTTCTGTACGGCGCAATCTTGGGCAGCAACGCGTATATTCGAGCCCTCGAGCCGGTCCGCGACCGTCTTAAGAGCGGTAAAGACGGGGGCGATCACGACATCGCAATGCGAGGCGTTCGCCACCAGCGGCTTCAAAGCAAGAGCGGTATCGACGGACTCGCCGATAAGCTTAAACATCTTCCAGTTTCCGGCAATTACAGGTTTTCTCATTTTACTTGTCGTCCAAAGCGGCCACGCCGGGCAGTGTCTCGCCTGAGAGAAATTCGAGCGTTGCTCCGCCCCCCGTTGAGATATGCGAGATCTTGTCGGCCAGGCCTGCCTGGTTCACTGCTGCCACCGAGTCTCCGCCGCCTACGATCGATGTCGCACCCGCGGCCGTGGCTTCGGCGACCGCCTCGGCGATCGCTATCGTTCCTTCGTCGAACGGCTTTTCTTCGAACATCCCCATGGGCCCGTTCCAGACTATTGTTTTCGCGCCCTCAAGGGCCTTTTTGAATATAGCGGCCGTTTCAGGCCCGATATCGAGGCCGACGAGGCCCGCATTGGTAAAGTCTATCGGGATCGATCGCCTCGATGTAAGAGGCTCATAGGAATCGACGACCTGGTGGTCGGTCGGCAGGATCAATTCCACACCTGCGGCCTTTGCTCGCTTTTCGATGTCGAGAGCCGTTTCGAGAAGGTCGTCCTCGACCAGAGACTTGCCGATGGTAAAGCCCTGGGCTTTGAAAAAAGTGTAAGCCATCGCTCCGCCGATCAAAAGCTTGTCGACCTTTCTTTGAATCAGAGATTCGATGACCGGTATCTTATCTGAAACCTTTGCACCGCCTAGGATAGCGACGAATGGGCGATCCGGCGAATCAAGGGCCTTACCCAAAAACTCAAGCTCGCGTTCCATTAACAGTCCGGCGACACACACATCGACGTACTTCGTGATCCCCTCGGTCGAAGCGTGAGCCCGATGGGCTGTGCCGAATGCGTCGTTGACATAGACATCGATGCCGGCAGCGAGCTGCTTGGCAAACTCGGGATCGTTCTTTTCCTCACCCGGGCCAAGGCGGAGATTTTCGAGCATTAGGACATCTCCTGCCTCAAGGCCCTTGATCTCGCTCGCCGGATCCTCGCCGGCGAACTTCACATCTTTTCCCAACAGGTCCGAAAGTCGCTCGGCAACGGGACGAAGCGAATATTTCCCTTCCTCAAACGGCATTCCCTTCTCTTCCGCCTTCTTTCTGTCTTTGATCGGACGTCCAAGATGCGAAGCAAGAACGACCTTTGCTCCCTGATCGATCGCGTACTGAATGGTCGGAAGGGCACCCCTGATGCGGGTGTCGTCCTCAACTTCACCGCCCTTTATCGGAACATTAAAATCGACGCGGATGAAAACAGTTTGTCCGGAAATGTTAACGTCTTTGATTGATCTCTTCTGCATCACAGTAAAAAGCTGATAGCTGTTACAAAACGGCTATCAGCTGAACATGAGCGGTCCTAAATTAAAGCCCTTTGTCGGCGATAAACTTGACGAGGTCGCGAACGCGGCACGAATAGCCCCATTCGTTGTCGTACCAGGAAAGTATTTTGATCGCTGTCCCGCCGATCACCTTCGTGTTCTCGGCATCGACGATCGACGAGTTCGGGTTTCCGCGATAGTCGATCGAGACAAGCGGATCCTCAGAAAATGCAAGAATGCCGTTCAGCTCTTCGTTCGCGGCGTCCTTGAGAGCCTTGTTGACCTCCTCGGTCGTCGTCTCTTTCTCGACGTTCATCACAACGTCAACCAGCGAGACGTTCGGCGTCGGGACGCGGACCGAGATCCCGTCAAATTTACCTTTAAGTTCCGGTATGACCAGGGCGACGGCCTTCGCGGCACCGGTCGAGGTCGGGATCATAGAAAGCCCGGCGGCTCGAGCACGGCGGAGGTCCTTGTGGGGCAGATCCAACAGTTGCTGGTCGTTGGTATAGCTGTGGATGGTGTTCATC
>JAEWBM010000047.1 GCA_023391155.1 Acidobacteriota bacterium | reverse complement strand
GCCTGCATTGCAGTTTGCTCACCTACGGTTGTAGTTCGCCAGCCTATGTTTGTAGTTTGCCCACCTACGGTTGTGGTCCGTCAAACTGCGGTTGTAGTTGCTAGCCTACGGTTGTAGTTCGCCAGCCTACGGTTGTAGTTTGCAGGCCTCCGGTTGTGCTCCGCTCGTCTATGGTTGCAGTTTGCCGGCTTACGATCGACGGCAAGCAGCGGTTGACCGAAGTTGTCGGCTGACGGGCCGCACAGCCGCTATTCTCTGCCAATTACCAATTACCCAATTAACAATTGACAATGGATAGGGACGAGCGTAGGTCCGCGGGATCCAACCGTAGGCGCGAGCCTTGCGGCATGCCGGATCTAGCGGCGAGAGATCAGTTTGAGGCCGTTGGTGCCGGCTTCGGTGCCGATGCGGTTGCGGCCCTCGGATTTCGCACGGTAGAGATTCTCATCGGCACGGCCGAGGAGGGAAGAGACAGAATCGGAAGGCCGAAGCTCAGCTACCCCAAAGCTAGCGGTAACGGGGATGCGGGCGCCGTCATGATCGATCTCGAGATGCTCGAGTGCCGCACGGAAGTTCTCGGCAACGACTCGTCCTCGAGCCAGATCGGCGTGCGTCAGCACCATTGCAAACTCTTCGCCGCCGATGCGGGCAACGAGGTCGTTCTGGCGGATGATCTTTCTGCAGAGATCTGCGACCGATTTGAGTGCGAGATCGCCGGCGGCGTGCCCATATGTATCGTTGACCACCTTGAAATGATCAAGGTCGAAGACGACCAGCGTCATGGGGAAGTGATGCCGACGGCTGCGCTTCATCTCGCCTTCGGCAAATTCGAAGAATGCTCGGTTATTTGCCAGGCCGGTCAGGTAATCGGTGGTGGCTAGCTTTACCAGTTCTGTTTCAGCCCCTCGAAGTTCGGTCTGGAGCCGCTCATTGTTCAGGATCACGTAGTTAAAAGTCCAGATGATCGCGAAAACGATGAAGGACATGAAAAAGACGGACTGGATCCAGTCGGGCGTGTAAAATTCGTGCAGGTCGCTGAAGGTGTACGTGGCGATGACGCGCCCAGCCATCACAGCCGCGAAAGCGAGGTAGGTGACTGAAACGATCCTATAAGGCAGCGTGTGATCACGCGGCTGCGGGGCCGACCAAAAGACACGGAAGCACGCAAAGGCGATCACCACCAAGGCCGACGAAACGACCGCGATCCGGGCAAAAATATCCGGCACGAGATACGTGAAAAAGACGAGTACGACGGCGTTTGCGGCGGTAATGCCGATGGAAAGGCCATAATGCGGGGCAAGCTCGCGAAAACGCCGATTGCCCTCGTAAGCTATTGCGAGGGATGCGACGGCCAGCGTGCTGCCAGCGACCACCGAAATAAATTCGGGCCAGCTGCCCCTGAGGGCGATGAGCAAAAATGCGATCGCGGCGACCAGATTGGCAACTGTCCAATAACCAACACCGGGGTAAGTTTTCTGGGTCTTCCAGATGACGAACATCACGGACGCCATGAGGGCTGTGACGAGCATGAGGACGAACGAAAGTGTTCTGAGGTCAATAAATACGTCGGTCATGGGATGCTGAGAGCCCTAGATGCCCGGCGGCCTTTTTCCCCTGCAGTGCCGCCAACTGCTTAACCCTTAAAAATTCCTAACCGATGAAAGGACGATGGTACACAACTGTTTTTGCGTAAGCAAACAACGTTTTGCGCTATTTGACGCACAGATCCCAGAAAAAGGTGCCCGCAAAAGCAGAAATTATTTTACGTGGTCGACAGCGCCCTCGACGCCCGCCTTACGAGCGCAGCTTGCACAGCAAAAGTAGTTCTCTTTCGACTCTTCGATACCGTGGCCGATAACCTTTACCCCGCAAGTGGCACACACGGGCGCCAATTTATGGATCGCACATTCAAAACAATCGAAAACGTGCGTGCTCCCCGCCGTTACAACCTCGAACGAAAGATAATAATCATTTCCGCAAACTTCGCATTGTGCCATGTAATCCCTCCTTTTCAGCTATTTCAGATCAGGTTTCGTGGCGGGAACGGTCCAAAAATGGACGGCACGCCCGCCTACATATTCGGTCTTGTCCGGGCGCCAATCGCCCATATCGAAGGCGTGAGAGACGATCCGCGTACCGGGCTTCAGATCGAGAAGCGTGGGCCGCAGTTTGAGATTTACGGAGCTTAGCAGGTAAAGTGTCACGACCGTGGCCTTGCTGAGGTCCTGCTTAAACAGGTCGCCCTCGATAAAGGTCACTTTGTCGGCGACACCCTCTTTCTTGGCGTTCGCGCGAGCCTCGGCCACAAGCGTGGGATTGATGTCGATGCCGACACCTGTTGCTCCGTATTTCTTGGCCGCTGCGATAACGATACGGCCGTCGCCGGAACCCAGATCGTAGATGACGTCACCCTTTGTGACCTTTGCCATGCGGAGCATCGCATCAACCACCTCGGGAGGCGTCGGGACGTAGGGGACATCGGGCGTACGAGCCGGAGCGGGGGTGCCCTGAGCGGCTGCGATCACGGAAAATAGAAATGCCAGCGTCAGTGTGCCGGCGGCCAATTTGAAATGTCTCAACATATAAGTACCTCCATGTCGATAAATGCCAGCCGTACAAACTATTGAACGGCGTCCTTCTTGTTCTCAGGCACCCGCCAAAAATAAACATAATGGTCGGTGCCGTTCACCTTGATGGTCTTGGTCTTTTCGGGTGCCCAAGTGCCCATATCGTAATTGTGTGAAACAACGCGTGTGCCGGGCTTCATGTCGAGGATCGTATCGCGGAGCCTAAGATTCACCTGGGGCAATAGATAAAGCGTGACGACGGTCGCCTCGCTGAAATCCGCCTCAAAAATGTCGCCCTCGATAAACCGCACCTTGTCGGTCACGCCCTCTTTCTCCGCATTTTCATTAGCTTCCTTGACGCGGACGGGATTGAGATCGATACCGACGCCGCGGGTTCCGAAGCGCTTGGCGGCCGTGATCGGGATGCGTCCGTCACCGGAGCCAAGGTCATAGAGCACGTCATCGCCCTTTACCTCGGCCATTGAGAGCATCTCGGCGACAACGGCCTCAGGGGTAGGAACATAGGGCACGTCGAGTTCGCGTGTCGGTGAAGCTTCAGGCGTTGAGGAATTTACCGGAGGCACCTGTGCGGCCCTTGCCTGGTTGTCGGCTTCGGCGATCCGGTTGTTGCCGCAGCCAAGAGCCACGGCGGCAAGGGCAAAAAGGATAAATAATTTAAGCTGCGGAAATTTCATCTTCTTCTCTCCTTATTTGTGGCTTATCAAAATCCGTATCGAAAAAGGTTACGATGGCAAGCACCACGGCACCGGCCAGCAATACGCCGACACCGACGAGCGATCCGAGACCGGTGTATGCCAAGCTCGAGTAGAGCAGATAGGCACTCGTGAGGCAAAAAATCGCGGGAGCTACGGGGTAAAGCGGCACCCGAAATGGCCTTTCCGCATCAGGTTCATTGCGGCGAAGCACAAACAGCGAGATGCCGACCATCAGAAAAAAGAGCCAGAAGACCGGGGCTGTGTAATCGACGATCGCACTGATGCCCTCGCGGGTCCAGATGCTCAACCCGACAAGTGCCAAGGCGATGAGGCCCTGCACGATAAAAGCGTTCACGGGCGAGTCGGCCCGTTCATTCCACCGGCCAAGGATACGGAGGGCGGGGAAATCGAGGCCGAGGGCATAGTTGGTGCGAGCTCCCGTGAATATCGTGGCGTTTGCGGAGGTGAGGGCCGCCACGGCGACCATCAGGCCTATTATCCATGCCGCTCCTTCGCCAAGAGTGGCCCGCATTACTTCGCCGGCGACCGCACTGGATGCCGCAACGCCGACGAGGCCCAGAACGTTCAGGTACGCGAAATTGATCAGCACGTAAAGTATCGTGATGATCAGTATGCCGAGTATCAATGCCCGCGCGATCTGCCGCTTGCCGGAACGCATCTCGGCCGAGATATAGGCTGCCTCATTCCATCCGCCGAAGGTGAGCAGAACAAAGACCATGGCAAGGCCGAGCGTTGTCACTGCGGGCGGGCCGCCGCTTGCTGCAGCGGCGACAGCCGGTTCCGCGGGGGCCATAAAGATGCCGACGCCGATGAGAACGAGAATGCCGATGATCTGGAGCGAGGTTAGGATCCGCTGGGTGCCGGTGCCGAATTGGATGCCGATGATGTTGATCAAGGTGAGCACCGTGATCACCAGGCCGGCGTAGATCATAGGCGAATAGGGCCCGAGGCTGTAGAGCTGGGTGGCGTAATCGCCGAAGATGAAAGAGAGGATGGCGACGGAGCCGGTCTGGATGACGCTCATCCGTGCCCAGGCGAAAAGAAATGCAAAGCGGCCGCCGAATGCCCGCCGAAGGAAATGATAGTCGCCGCCCGCGCTTGGAAAGGTGGAGGCGAGTTCGGCGTAGCAGAGGGCCCCGATCAACGAAATAAAACCGCCCAGAACCCATACGCCGATAAAGGCGGCGGGCGAGGCCGTGTTTTGTGCGACAAGCGAGGGGAAGCTAAAGATGCCCGCGCCCACGACGATGCCGACGATCAGGGCAACGGCGTCGAAAGATCCAAGAACCCTTTGTGGGCCGGCAGGCCCGGCGGCGCTGCCGTTCTCTTCAAAATTGTCAGTTTCTACCCCTCGTCCGGTTGTTGTCATCAGCCACCTTTAGGCTAAACCGCCGCATCCGCTTTCGGAACGGTGCAGCTCTCTCATTCCGGCGGGCGCCGTAAATGATCAAGTCAATTAATCGCAATGACATTGAGTATAACTTAAACAATACTGCGTTGTCTCAAAATTTATTTTTGCTGTTCATTGGTATATCCTAAGTTGACCAAAACAGTTTTCAGGGGAGCCTGGCCGGCTGAGAGTCTTTTCGACGTGCGAAAAGAGACCCTAGGGACCTGATGCGGATAATACCGACGAAGGGAGAAAAACGATGAAACACACTAACGGCACCTCCGCGCCTGCGGGTAATGGAACCCGGGCATCCAACGGAAATATCGATATAAATGAACTGACCAGCGACGACGTGCGCCTGCCGGCTTCGCAAAAGATCTACGTTGAAACTGACGGAGAGCATAAGTTGCGGGTACCTTTTCGTGAGATATCGCTCTCGCCTTCGAAAGGATTCGACGGGGCGATCGAGTTGAACGAGCCGGTGCGTGTGTATGACACGAGCGGGCCGTGGACCGATCCGGGCGAGAAACTCAGTGTTCGGGACGGGCTGCCGGCGCTCCGGCTGGAGTGGATCCGTTCACACGGCGATGTTGAGGAGATCGCTTCGGATAAGTTGGGGCGTGCGCAGGGGCGTAACGGATTGGGCGAAAACGACGTGTTTCGCAACGAGCGGCCGGTGCTGCGAGCGAAGCCGGGAACAGCGGTTACGCAGATGCATTATGCCCGACGCGGCATAGTGACGCCGGAGATGGAGTATGTTGCGGTCCGCGAAAATCTGGGGAGGAGCATGGACACTCTTGTCCGCAAAGCCGAGCGAAGCGACCGCTCCTCGCTGCACCACCAGCATGCGGGGGAGTCTTTCAGGGCGTCTATACCTCAGTATGTGACTCCTGAGTTTGTGCGGGATGAGATCGCACGGGGCCGTGCCATCATCCCGGCGAACATTAATCACCCGGAGGCCGAGCCGATGATCATCGGGCGGAACTTTCTGGTAAAGATCAATGCCAATATCGGGAATTCGGCGGTCACCTCGACCATAGAGGAAGAGGTCGAGAAGATGCGATGGGCGACTCTGTGGGGTGCTGACACGGTGATGGACCTTTCGACCGGGGATAACATTCACGAGACACGGGAGTGGATACTTCGCAATTCACCGGTACCGATCGGCACGGTGCCCATCTATCAGGCGCTGGAGAAGGTGAACGGGAAAGCCGAAGAGCTGACCTGGGAGATCTATCGGGATACGCTGATCGAGCAGGCGGAGCAGGGAGTTGACTACTTCACGATCCATGCGGGTGTGCGGCTGCCGTATATTCCGCTTACGGCACGACGGACGACGGGCATCGTCAGCCGAGGCGGATCGATAATGGCGAAGTGGTGCCTCGCACATCATGAAGAGAGTTTTCTTTACACGCGTTTTCGTGAGATCTGCGAGATCATGCGTGCCTATGACATTAGCTTTAGCCTCGGCGACGGGCTGCGTCCGGGGAGCATTGCGGACGCCAATGACGAGGCGCAGTTCGCCGAACTCGAAACGCTCGGCGAGCTGACAAAGATCGCCTGGGAGATGGATTGCCAGACGATGATTGAGGGGCCCGGGCATGTGCCGATGCACCTGATCAAAGAGAATATGGACAAGCAGCTCGAGATCTGCGGCGAAGCGCCGTTCTATACGCTCGGGCCGCTGACCACGGATATCGCACCGGGATATGACCACATCACATCAGGCATCGGGGCCGCGATGATCGGGTGGTACGGAACGGCGATGCTTTGTTACGTAACGCCGAAGGAGCACCTTGGCCTGCCGAATAAAAAAGACGTCAAGGAAGGCGTGATCACATATAAGCTGGCAGCACACGCCGCCGATCTCGCCAAGGGCCACCCGGCGGCGCAGTATCGGGACAATGCTCTTTCAAAGGCACGCTTTGAGTTTCGGTGGGAGGACCAGTTCAACCTGGCACTCGATCCGGCGGTCGCTCGCGAATATCACGACGAAACCCTGCCGGCCGAGGGCGCAAAGCTCGCTCATTTCTGTTCAATGTGCGGCCCGCATTTCTGTTCGAT
>JAEWBM010000031.1 GCA_023391155.1 Acidobacteriota bacterium | reverse complement strand
TCGACCTCGATGCCGAGCGCTTCGGCCGCCAGGTTGTGGACGTAGGTGCGGGTGCCGAGCGGGTCCTGGCGAACGTATGCCCAGGAAAAATTGGGCTCGATGCCCGAGGAGGTCTCGGCGACGAGCGAGATCGTGCCGGTCGGTGCGATGGTCGTCACTTCGTAATTTCGCGGGGTGAGCGGCGTGGCGCGGTCGATGCCGATCTCGTCGTAAAGGAACTTGGAGTATGCCTCGCGGTTGGCCTCGAACTCGGGAAACACGCCTTTCTTTGCACCAAGCTTGAGGGATGCCTTCCAGGATTCGCGGCGGATAAAGCCCATTACCTGTTCCATGAGTGCGAGCGATTCATCGCTGCCGTAGGTTATGCCGAATTTTAGGCAGAGATCGGCAAAGCCCATGATGCCGAGGCCGACTGGGCGAGTGCGTTTTACGACATCGTCGATCTCGGGAAGCGGGAAGTGGCCGGCATCGACGACGTTATCGAGAAACTGGGTGCAGAGATGTGTGACCGACGCAAGGCGGCCCCAATTTACGTCGGCAGCGGAGTCGTCATCAGCCGGCACGACGAACTTTGCCACGTCGATCGACCCGAGATTGCAGGAGTTATTGAAGTGGAGCATCTGTTCGCCGCACGGATTGCAGGCGAAGATCGGGCCCATCGAAGCGATCATGTGGTTGTTGCGGTTGACCTCGTCGATGAAGATGATGCCCGGTTCGGCGTAGCGGTGCGCCGAGGCGATGATGCGGTTCCAGATGTCAGGGGCATAGACCATGCCGGGCTCCGGCGGAGCCTCGATTATGCAGTCATCAAGATCGGCAGCCTCGAACGCCGCCTTGTCGGCAAAAGTGACCGTTGAGCCGTCTGGCCGGCGATAGACGGCGTACTCGGTACCGGTCAGCGGGTCGTAAACATTGTGGGTCCAGCCCTTGCCGTTGAACTCGGTGCGGAACCATTCACCGGCGTCGACGGCTTCCATGAAGCGATCGGTAACGGTGACGGAAATATTGAAATTTGTCAGGCTGGTCTGGTCATTCTTGGCGTGGATGAAGCGGAGAATGTCCGGGTGCGTGACGCTGAGGATGCCCATGTTCGCACCGCGGCGAACGCCGCCCTGTTTTACGACCTCGGTCGTCTGGTTGACGATGTTCATGAAGCTGACCGGGCCGGACGCGACACCGCGGGTCGAATTGACCATCGAACCGGCGGGGCGGAGGAATTCGTAGGTCATGCCGGTACCGCCGCCGGTCTGGTGGATGATGGCGACGTTCTGGGCATGCTCCATGATCCCCTCGATCGAATCGGGCACGTTGAGTACGAAACAAGCGGCGAGCTGCCCCTTTGGCTTGCCGGCGTTGACCAGGCACGGAGTGTTGGGGACGAACTCGCGGTCGAGCATTACGGCGGTCATCGCGTCGTAAAATGCCGAGCGGTCTGCGGGGTCTGCCTCGGCAGTGGACACATGGCCGACGACGCGGCGGACGATGTCGTCCCAGGTTTCCACGGGCTCGCCGTTCTCATCCTTGGTCGCGTAGCGTTTCGCCACCACCTTCTGGGCATTGAGCCCGAGGGGTGCGCCGGAGCGCCTGATAGCGGTGCCGGTACCGTTGCCATTGCTATTTGGGGCCAAAGCGCCCCCGACAGATTCGATCGCTGTACTCATAGGATTTTAGTTGGAATGCGTCAGTGTGACGACTATATTACCATCAGCCGAACGCGGAAAGAATTCACAAAATACAAATATCCGGTCGAGAAAACTTCGGGTGCGGGGCCCGATGAAAGAAGTAAACTAACCTCATACTAACCACAAAATATAGCGATGTCAAGAACTTTTATGCGGACATATGGGGGCGTAAGTATTTTGGCTGCCATACAATCGGGGTCGAAAGTTAATGCCGCGTGTAAGGTTTTTGGCGGCCATCGTCTCAGGTTGCGCAGGGACGGGGGAGACGGTGAGACGGCTGAGACGGCTGAGACGGGGGCCGGTTGACTTTGCCGCCCGCAGTTGCGGACACTTGCATTATGGACAAGCTAATACACGCCACTGCGGCCGATGGTACGGTCAGGGTATTGGCCGCGACGACAACATCGATCGCGGCGGAGGCCATCAGGAGGCACCAGACGTCGCCGACCGCGTCGGCGGCTTTGGGGCGGATGCTGACCGGCGCTTTGCTGATGGGGGCCACGCTGAAGGAATTTGACAGGCTGACGGCAAAGATCGACTGCACGGGGCCGGTGGAAGGGATCGTTGCAGAGGCGACCAGCGAAGGGACGGTGCGCGGATATGTAAAGAATCCGCTCGCGGAGCTGCCCGCAAACCCGAGCGGCAAATTCGACGTGAGCGGGATCGTGGGTGAGGGTACCTTCTATGTGATACGCGAGGCGGGCTTCGACATCGGCTTTCGGCCGGACCCGTACGTGGGTTCGGTGCCGATCGTTTCGGGCGAGATCGCGGAGGATCTCGCATACTACCTGGTGAAATCGGAGCAGATACCATCGGCAGTGCTGCTTGGCGTACTGCTGAAAAATGAAGAGCCTTGGGTAAGTGCATCGGGCGGGCTGATGGTGCAGATGATGCCGGGGGCGAACGAGCATATAATCACGATGATAGAAGACACGATCAGGCACGCACCGCACCTGACAACAGTGATAACGGAAGGCGGCGGGCCGGAGGACCTGATCGAGATGGCATTGGGCGAGATCGACCACGAGATACTGGAAAGCCGGGACGTTTCGTTCGCCTGTACGTGTTCCGAGGAGAAAGCAGTGAGTATGGTGGCGGCGCTGGGTGCAGATGAAGTGCGTTCGATGCTCGAGGAGGATGGCGGTGCGGTGATTACGTGCGGATTCTGCAACGAGGTTTACCGCTTAGACGAGAAGGACCTGCGGGGAATACTCGAAGAGCAGAGCTAGGAAGGTTATTTTTTTCTTAGAAAAGGCCTCAAGAACACGGGCTGAGTCCATGCACGCAGGCCGTTCGAATCTGTGATCCGGGCCCTGAGATAACCTTCGTCGCCGCGGGCAGTGCAAACCGCGCGGGCGGAATCAGAAACGGCGAGGACCTTTCCACCGGAACCGATGAATTCTGTGCGATGGAGGCGGCCGCGGGCGGGTTTTATATTGACCGTGAGAGCCTTGCCGTCGAATGCGATGTCGTCGAGCTCGACGCCTGTCGAGCCATAGAAATCACCTTTCTTCATTGCAGCGAGGATGGCCTCGGAAGTTAATTCGGGTGCCCGGACGCTGACCCACGCCTGTCCGGGGAGTGCGGCGGTGCGGTCGCCGGGGCGTTTGAACGTGTGGGAATCGTCATCGGCGATGCCGTAGATCACCTTGCCTACGGTCAACAACTGATCCCAGATCTCTTCAACCGAAGGAAGGCCGCCGCCCCCGTGATTGTTTACCAGCGGGTGCGCATTTGCGATCTCCATTAAGAACACCCCCTCAAGTTGGCGGATCTGGGGCGCGGTCAGTGCCCAGCCGAAATTCGGATGATTGAGCTGCGGAAGGCCGCCGGCTTTGGATATCGCGTCGATATTTGCCTGCAGAGTCGCAACGGGGTCGTCGCGGCCCGCAGGCATCACCACCCGCGTCAGGCCCAAGCCGTTCATGTGATAGGGGACACTCTTGACGCGGTCGGTTACTTCCTGGCCGCTAATGATGAGGAAGACCCCCGTCTTTCCAAGGAGATCGTTAAGCGGTTCGACCGGCGTGATGTATTCATGATCGGTGATGACGACGAAGTTATAACCGTTCGACCGATACCATTTGACGACATCATCGGGAGACGAATCGCCGTCGCTGTTGTTTGTATGCGTATGGGTATTGCCGCGGTACCATTTCAAGGTTTGGGCGTCGCATGGAATCTGGCCGAGTAAGGCCGCAAATGCGATCAGGGGCAGTAAATTTTTCAGGGATCGGGGCATAAAGTATGGGCCGTTTTAGAAAAAGACGCATTCGGCGGCCCAAACCGGACATCAGGCCGCACCGATCTCGCGATAATCGCTTCTAAAGTAAAGGAGCGGGTCGCCGTCTCCGATCTCGACCGCCTCCACCTCGCCGATGAATATCGTATGGTCTCCGCCGTCGCCCGTGTTTCGAACCTTGCATTCGAGATTGACGAGGCAGCCGGAAATGAGCGGCAGCCCGAGTTCGCCGAGGCGGAAATCGACGCCGTCGAACTTGTCATCATGCGGGGAGGCAAAGCGTTCGGAAACGCCGGACTGTTCCGAAGAAAGAATGTTGACGGCGAAGACACCCGATTCACTAAACGCCTCGTGACTTGCGGTGGACCGTTCGATGCAAATGAGAACGAGCGGCGGATCGAGCGACACGGAAGAAAATGCAGAGACCGTAATGCCGTGGAACCGGCCGTCGCTGTCTTTTGTCGTCACGACCGTAACTCCGCTCGGAAACCGCGATAGCGCTGAGCGGAAATCTTCTTCTGAGATCGGCATAGGCGTTGAGGAAAAATCTTACCCAACAAACAGCGATAATCAAAATATGCGAGCTTTGAAAACGCTCGGCTGTGAACGATAATCTTAGCCGAATGAGCGAATTGCACGAGTTTTTATCGGGGGCGGCGAAGGCCGTGAACGCCGAACTGGACCGACGCGTTCCGACGGACGGAGGTGCGGCGGGCGAACTTCGCGAGGCGATGCGATGGAGCCTTTTCGGCGGAGGCAAGCGGTTTCGTCCGGCACTCGTGTTAGCGGTGGGAGAAGGGTTAGGGGCGGACCGGGGCCGGCTGATCGGTACGGCCGCGGCGATCGAGATGATCCACACATATTCGCTCATACATGACGACCTGCCGGCGATGGACGACGACGACCTGCGGCGTGGACGTGAGACGTGCCATAAGAAGTTCGGCGATGCGACGGCGATCCTGGCGGGAGACGCCCTGCAGGCGCTGGCGTTTGAAACGATCGCCGAGGATGAGGGGCTTGATGCGGGTGTCAGGATCGAGCTGCTGAAGGGCCTGGGCGAGGCAGCGGCGGCGATGGTGGCGGGGCAGTTTTTGGACCTGGAGGCGGAGGGGAAGACGATCACGCAAAACGAACTCGAGGCGATCCACCGCAATAAGACGGGAGCATTGATCGAGTATTCGGCCGCGGCAGGAGCAATGATCGCGGGTGTGAGGGAAGAGATCGTGACGGGGGTCCGTGAATATGGGCGGGCGGTCGGGCTTTTGTTTCAGGTGGTCGACGACATCCTCGACGTGACGCAGTCGACGGAAAAGCTGGGCAAGACGGCCGGGAAGGACGCGGTCTCGGCAAAGGCGACATATCCCGCAGTGATGGGGCTCGAGGGAGCAAAGGACTATGCCGCGGAGGTCAGCAGAACGGCCATGGGCGCGCTGGAGCGGATCGGTGTCAGCGGCGGCCCATTAGCGGCCATTCCCGAATATCTTGAGCGGCGTAAAAATTGACCGGGAGCAAGGCTGTCGATCCGGCCGGTCGCACTTGACACAAGCTCGATATAATTCGTAAGATTTCAGTTCGCCCTTGAGTCGAGAAGGGCGTTGTTTTTTTGAAAAAATGGTCGGGCAACGTGCCGCAATGCGGAGAGATTCAAAAGATTTTAGGGCACGTACGTCAATTGGTAGACAGCCTCCCTTACAAGGAGGAAGTTAGGGGTTCGAGTCCCTTCGTGCCCACCAGATCAAAGAGATTTCCTTAGTGGGAATTTCAACGCGGAGCCGTAGTTCAGTTGGTTAGAACGCCAGCCTGTCACGTTGGAGGTCGCGGGTTCGAGCCCCGTCGGCTCCGCCACTTTTAAGAAAGCCGTTCGGTTAATACCGGGCGGCTTTTTCAGTCTTTGGCGGGCCGGATCTTTGTGAGCATAACGGCATCGGTCTTGAGCTTGCCCTGAACGGTGGCGATGCGTTTGCCGTCGGGCGAGAAGGCGACGTCGAAGACATTGTCGGGCATTGC
>JAEWBM010000201.1 GCA_023391155.1 Acidobacteriota bacterium | reverse complement strand
GTTCGGTGATATCGATCGCATCGGCGATGAAATCGTCCAAGATCCCGATCTCATCGTTGACCGCGATCCGCAGGGCCTGGAACGTTCGGGTCGCAGGATGGATCTTGTGCGACGGCTTGCTTCGAACCGCCTTGGCGACCAGATCTGCCAGCTCGCGGGTCGTCCTCACCGGCTCGCCTCTTTCCCTTCTTTCAATGATCCTGCGTGCTATCCGTCGAGACGCACGCTCTTCGCCAAACTCGTAGATGATGTTTGCGATCTCGTCCTGAGTTCGGGTCGCCAACAGATCCGCTGCGGTCTCCCCTCCGCTGTCCGGGTCCATCCGCATATCGAGCGGAGCGTCGAACCGGAAGCTGAACCCCCGCGTCTCGCTGTCAAACTGCATTGATGACACCCCGAGGTCAGCCAGAACGCCCGTGACCGGACCGCTCTCGGCCGCTATGCTGCGAATGTCGGTAAAATTCGCGTGAACGATCCGGCATCTATCACCGAACGGCTTCATTCGCTCGCGTGCCATCTCGACCGTTGCGAGGTCTTGGTCAATGCCAAGGACCTTCAAGCCGCTGTGCCGTTCGAGCAATGCATCCGAATGGCCGCCCATACCGAATGTCGCGTCGACCAAGGTGCCGCTCTCGATCCCTTCGAACAATTGCAGGACCTTGGCCAACAGTACCGGTTCGTGCAATTGTTCGGGTCCGCTCATCTCTTCAAAGATCGTATAGTCAGGCACACGAGTATCGCACCGCGCCGATTGGGCCGTTCCTCAAAAACTCGATTTTCTCTCGGAAAACTTGCGGGGGCCGCCGATACCGCTGCGGCTTTCTGCCGATCCGTGACCTCCCCCGGGCCGGGCCTCGCTTAACCGGCCAAATGGCCAATTTCGCTTAACTTCTTAAACAACTATGTCTCGAATAGCAATTTGCGAGCTCTGTGGGTTTCGAAATTGCCAATAACCATATGCATATTACGCCCAATCCCGCTTAACTGTCAAGATATATTTTAATCATGTGCTTAAACGGAGTGAAATTTGTTTCCATTCCGGTGCACCCGGCTTTCAAGTAGTTTCGTTTTGGAGGGGTTTTCGGTTAAAGTTGTCTATTCTTAGCGGCACGAGGTGCCGCAGATTCGATACCGAATGGACCCTATCCTACTGCAATTAATAGCATTTGGCACGATCGCCGGACTCGCGAATGTTCTGGGCGGATCGATACTCTTCCCATCTAAACTTCATTCCGAGTACAAGAACGGACTCAAATACCTCCTTGCCTTGGGTGCCGGTTTCATGCTGGCTGTTACCCTTTTTGAAGTTCTTCCGAAAACCATCGCACTTTGGAGGTCCGAAACCGCCGCTGCTGCAGCGGACGATCTTCATGTGCCGATGATGCTCGTATTGGCAGGCTATTTATTGACACAATTCTTTGAACACACCATCGCGCCCCATTTTCACTTGGGCGAGGAAGTTCATTCGGAAACCGTAATTTCGGCACGGTCGGCATATACGGGGGTCGGCGGCCTGCTTATTCATACCTTTTTTGACGGAGTCTCCATCGCCGCAGCGTCTTTGATCGATATAAAGATCGGATTTTTGGTCTTCATCGCCGTTTTCCTGCATAAGTTCCCGGAAGGGTTCACGATCGGATCGATGATGCTCGCTGCGGGTAAAGGCTTCCGACAGGTACTTCTCGCAACCTCGGTTATCGGTGCGGCGACCCTGCTTGGTGTTCTGGCGTTCTATTTAATCGGCAGCCGGATAGAAGGCTCGGTCGCTTACGCTCTGCCGCTGGCAGCGGGCGTGACCCTTTATGTAGCGGCCAGCGACCTCATTCCGGAGGTAAATCACCACGGCGGCAAACGGCCGCTCGTTTCCCTTTCGGTTTTCGCGGGAGTGGCATTGTTTTTCGGGGTCTACTTCATAGTTCACGAGCTTTTCGGGCACTGATCCGAATTAAAATTTTTGGAACTAATCGCCTCCTCGAGCGTAAAAGGTTTGTGGAGGTAATTTTCAACGATGCGTGAACCCTTGGTTGCAGGAATACTAAGCCTCTTGGTACCGGGAGTCGGACAGATATATAACGGCAGAATAATTGTCGGGATTATCTGGCTTGTACTCACAGGAGTTTCATGGATAGGATCGGCGGGACTGCTGGGATGGGTGGTACATCTCATTTCAGCGTGGTGTGCTTATAGCTACGCCAAGGACCATCCGGTTCGGACGTAGAAAGTTTCTTCATACAATCCTCCTCTAGCCCGCCGGCCGAGACACCGGCGGGCCTTTTTGTTCGCAAAATACCGATCTATCAGTTAAGATAAGGCAAATGTTACGGGGTTAGATACGGAGTTGGTATTCCGCACGTCCTCCGCGTCTAACCTCTTGTTTATATGGCGAAAGAAGGACTTCCGTTTGTATTGATCCCGGCGGTGATCGCGCTGATCCTTGCGTACCTGCAGTTATGGTGGGTGGCGGCACTGTTTGCTGCACTTGCCGGTTTCATGGCGTTCTTTTTCCGTGACCCGTACCGAGAGGTACCCGACGAAGCCGGGATCATTGTATCGGCTGCTGACGGAAAAGTGACCCGCATCGACCGTCATGACGACGGCTCGACGACAGTAAGTGTTTTCCTCTCGCCAATCGACGTTCACATTAATCGTTCGCCGATGACAGGTATTGTCGAAAAGGTCGAATATGTGAAGGGTAAAAAGGCACCCGCAACCGGAAACGACGCAAGTTTTGTAAATGAGCGAAATTCGATCCTTCTAAAGGGTGAACAGGCTTCTGTTAAAGTAACGCAGATAGCTGGGATCCTTGCTCGTAGGATCGTTTGCTGGTGCGGAGAGGGGGACGAGCTTGAGATCGGCGAGAGGTTTGGGTTGATCAAGTTCAGCTCGAGGACGGACGTTCGAATGCCCTCAAACATCGAGGTCTTAGCGAAAGTCGGTGATCGGGTAAAGGGCGGCGTGACGATCATCGGCCGTCTCCGTGAATAATATGGAAACCGAAGAGCCCAAACACGTTCACCGCGGTATTAAGAAAGGCCTATACGTAATACCAACCGCGTTTACCGCCGCGAATATCGCGATGGGATTTTTTGCGGTGCTGTGGTCCATCCACGGCTTTCGGCTCGCAGCCGATGACCCGGTGGCGGCCTCCGGATACTTCAACTATGCAGCGATCGCGATCGGCCTCGCGATACTTTTCGACACCCTCGACGGGCGCGTCGCCCGCATGACGCGGACGGCAACGGAGATCGGCGTTCAGTTTGACTCGCTGGCGGACGTCCTTACCTTCGGCATAGCTCCGATCGCTCTGATCTACAGTTGGGGAATTGCGAGTGCATTCAACGAAAGAAGTTCCGAACATGGTTTCGGGATCTTTCTTCTGTTCATGTACCTGATGTGCGGTGCCTTTCGGCTTGCCCGGTTCAATTTGCAGGCGACGCGGCCTAGGGTGCTCGTGGAGGGCACGCCGAAGCTGGACAAAAAGAATTTTGTGGGACTTCCCATCCCGCCTGCTGCCGGCTTAATGGCCTCGATCGTTCATTTTGCCCCGATGCCTCTCAGCTCGTACGGAGTGGGCTATGCCCAGTTCTACGCGATGCTTATGATGGTGCTGCTCGCGGTCCTGGGTGTCCTAATGGTCAGTACACTCAAGTATACGAGTTTTAAAACGGCCGGGACGGGACGCCGGAATCTATATCTCGTTCTTGTGATCGCGGCGGTTGGGATGCTGATCTGGCTTTATTCGAAGTACGTCCTGGTGACGATCTCCGGCCTATATGTCGCACACGGCGTGTTTTGGTATGTTCTAAGCCTGGCACGAAGACGGCGTACAAAGATCCACTCGACCGATGCAGGAGAGGCGGAGTAAGGTTAGCGGGCTCGGGATCGTGAAGCCTTGAAGGGCTTGATCGACGCACGCTTTCGTTTCGGGCGCCGCTCGCCGGTTCCGTGGATATCTCGTTCATCCAGATCGTCATCGTAACGCCTCCCGCTGGCAGCGAGCAGAGCGGTGAGGGCCAAGAACAGGACGGCGACCGCTGACGTATGGAGCACAAAATCGAAGATGCTGTGAATGAGAATCGCAGTTATCCCCGCGAAGGCTCCCACCGCGACACCGCGGCGAAACAGGTTTGAGCTCTTCACAGCGGCCAACCCGATCTTAAACAATAGAAAAAGAAATATCCCACCTATCAGTAGGCCTATCAGCCCGGCATCGGACAACACCTGCAGGTAATCGTTGTGAGCCTGTTCGACCCGCTCCAGGCCGCTATAGGTGTCGGAGGCAGTGTAGGCAACGCCGAAGGCTCCCAGTCCCGCCCCGAATGGAAGATTGTTGGTGATGACATCGAGCGTGACACTCCAGATGTGTGCACGGTCGGTCGTAATATCCTGAGATGTCGCGGTCTCCGCGATACGCGTCAGCGAACTTTCGCCGCCCACAAAGAATGATCCGCCGATGATCGCAGCGACCAGTGCGGCAGCTAGGGCGGTTTTCAGTACAATGTTCGAACGGCTGCGATTGCCCACCGTCAGCAATATGAGAACAAATATCTGGGCGAGAAATGCCACAAGTCCGCCGCGCGACCCGCTCATCAGTAATGCGACGCCCATCAATCCGATCCCGGTAATGTAGAGCAGTTTCTTGTCACGGTTCACCGCCCCGACGAACATGAGGCCAAGTGGCAAAGCCATCGTCATTTCCATATACGCGGCGAAATTATGCCGGTTCACGAACGTGCCGAAGGGGGCTCCGCTTCGAGCTTCGTAGATCCCATAGATCCGCGTAGGGCTCAACACAAACTGCAGTATCGAAAAGAATGCAAAGATAGCCCCGAAGATGGTAATGAGCAAGACGAGCTTTTTGATCCGCCCTGCGCTGTTTATAAGCTCCAAGGCTGCGGAAAAGAAAAATGCCAATGCGAAGAAATGTAACGCGGATAACTGTGTGGCGAAGGGGAAAAGCGAGATAGTTCGCGGGATACCCTCAACTCCCGCCGTCTCCGCAAGGGTGCCGAACGGGATCACCTGAATTAATCCATATACTGCAGCCGCATACAAAGGAAGCTGCAAATATGAAGAGTCGTAGGTCAGTTCACCGGCACGCCAGCGGTCCGCTGCCCACAGCACCATCATCGCCGCGATGGTGATATAGACCAATGCAATGATCGGCTGATGCACGGCGCCATAAGCGGCAGTCGTAAACACCACAAGCACCCCGATCAAAGCAAATGCGATCTTGTTCGCGATTGTCATCGTTCAGCTAAATTCCGGCCAGCTCGAAATCGTCCAGCCAAATCGTTCCGTTGATCGGGCATACATCTCCGCAGTAACCTCGAGCCAATGCGACCCAGACGCCCTCGCAGTTAGCGGGCGTAGTAAATTCGATCGACCTCATCTCCCAATCGGCTGTCGCGGCATCGATCGGCTGGGACGCCGCTATCGAATTGTCGTCATTCGCGTTCGTGATCTTGATAAACGGCGGGCCGCCGCTTCTGAGGCTTTCGGTCCGGACCCAAAATGAGAGGCGATAGGACTTTCCCGGCTCAACGGCGACGAGTTGTGTCGGATTGAAGAGGTCAAGTTTTTGGTATCCCTTGAAGGAGACCTTCAGGCTGCGGCCTCCCCCGTGTTTCACGCTCGAATCGGGCATGATGTCTATGGTCGAATCACCGCGGCCTATACGCCACCCGAATAAACCCTCCCCCTGACTGCCTACAAACTTTTCGAAGCCGGCATTCGTCACTCTTTCGGGCTCAGCGTCGGGGTCAAGTCCCGCCTCGCGAGCGAAAGCGACCGCCTGACGGAACGACCGCTGATCATAGACCCCCTGTGCCATCACCTTGGGCAATTGTGCATTCGAAGCCTTCTGCTCCTCGCTGAGCAAATTCCAGTTTCGAAGCGCGTCCGCCGCGGCTCCCCTTGCTGCAAAGAACATTGCTAGGCTCGCACGCATGTCGGGTGAATCGCCCGCGAGCGACTCTACTCGCTGCGGATCCTTGTCAAAGTAATCCCACGCCAAAGAAAACACCTGCTCACGATAAACGCTGCTTTTTTCGGTGGTCTTCATTAGCTGGGCAAAAGCCTCATCGGTCCGATTCTGGCGCAAGTAGAAGTTCCCGAGCTGCCAGCGCGGAAATGTGTATTCCGGCGCGAGTTCCGCTGCTCGTACGAGGGCTCGTTCAGCTTCGTCAGGCCGTTCGGCCTGTTCATATG
>JAEWBM010000176.1 GCA_023391155.1 Acidobacteriota bacterium | reverse complement strand
AATATGAGCCCATTCCCGGCCTCAAGTTGCAGACGGTCCGCGGCCACTCCGAGACGATGCAGACGTGGCGGCTCGACCGCGGCGGCCGAACCATTTACGGCTTTGCCGACCTTATCCCCACACGCCACCACGTTTCGCTCCCGTGGATAATGGGGTACGACCTTTACCCAACAGAAACGCTCGCGTTCAAGAAAGCGATCTTGCCGCAAGCGGTTGAAGAGGAATGGCTGTGCCTGTTTTATCACGATTTTGAACATCCGCTTTGTCGATTGGCCGTTACCGACAAGAGAATTGAGGCTGTCGGCGCCGACCGATTAGTCCGCGAAGCGGACGACAGAGTTTAGCCCACGGTGGAGCGAAGGGAAACCGTGGGTCACGGACTAGCGTTAAAATGTGTGAAGTTCGTGCCCGCCGCTTTTCATTGCCGGGCCGTCGACGACAAATTTCACCTCCGTTCATGACCTTAAAGACAAAAAAGTTACTTGAGATCGCCGCGCTCGTCGGGATCGGTTTCGTCGGTGCCTACTTCTATGCATCGACATTTGCGGCAGACGACCGGATATTTATCACCGACAGCATTGCAATTTCACCAAGCTCGCAGCCGCTCTATTACTCCATCTTCATTATTGGAAATCTTGTTCTGCTGGCGGGGGCTGCTTACGTTGGGTTTCTGATTGTCGGATTCCTTCTGGAACGCGGACTTCTTTTTAAAACAGGTGGGGCTATCTTGCTTGTCGCCGCGACCGTGCTTGCTGTCGTTTGGTTTGGTCTCGGCAATATGGGCGACGGGGCGGCCGATGTCTTTTTCAGCGGACTGATCGTGCTCGTTTTGGCCGTCCTTGGGGCATTGATGTTGTTTGGAGTACCGGGCCGCAGATCGCCCCGGATATAGCCGTTTGGACATTTCGCTCCAATCCCGCAAAATAGTAATTCGCCGATCAGGTCATTTTCGCGAATTCGGCCGCAGTGTCGGCCTGCAAAATTCTAATAATGGAAAAAGTTAATATCGGAATAATCGGCGGCAGTGGTTTGTACCAGATGCCGGAACTTGAAAATGTGCGGGAAGTCCCCGTGGATACCCCGTTCGGAAAGCCATCGGATGCGTTTATCGTCGGCGAATTGGCCGGCGTTACCGTGGCTTTTCTGCCGCGGCACGGGCGCGGGCACAAGATAACGCCGACCGAGTTGCCCTTTCGGGCGAACATCTACGCGATGAAGCTGCTCGGGGTGGAGTATATTCTCTCCGTCTCGGCGGTCGGGTCGCTGCAGGAACAGTATGCTCCGACCGATATGGTCATCCCCGATCAGTTCTTTGACCGGACGCGCGCCCGGGCGCAGGAGTCGACCTTCTTCGGCGAGGGCATCGTGGGCCACGTCACGTTCGCCCATCCGGTGTGCGATGAGCTTGGCGACATTCTCGAGGCATCGTGTAAAGAGGTTGGCGTCAAGACGCACCGCGGCGGCACCTATCTGTGCATGGAGGGGCCTGCCTTTTCGACCAAGGCCGAGTCGATGGTGTATCGGCAATGGGGGATGGACGTTATCGGGATGACCAATCTTCAGGAGGCAAAGCTCGCCCGCGAGGCCGAGATCGCCTACGCGACCCTGGCATTGGTCACCGATTACGATTGCTGGCATGAGGGGCACGACGATGTCACTATCGATATGGTCGTCGAATATCTGAACAAGAATGTCCGTAACGCCCAGCTCATCCTGAAAGATGCCGTAAAACGTGTCGACGCGAGGGAAACACCGAACCAGTACCGGGACGCGATAAAGAACGCCATCTTCACCGCGCCTGACCATTGGCCCGCGGAAACAGCGAAAAAGCTCGACGCGATAATCGGGAAGTATGCAAAGCCTGCGCAATAGATCGGGCCAAGACCCGCTCTACTCATATTAAACATTGAGGTAACCCGCTGCGTTACATATAATATTCGGATACTTTGGGCCCCGCGTTCTAACGAAATACTTGGCAGGGCCCTTGATTCCCTGTTATGGAACTTCTGCATTTCGGGCTGCGATGCCCATTTTTCTCCTACAAGCGAGTAATTAGCATTCTCTCGGTTGCGTGTTGCATCATGCTGTCTTCGGCGGTCGTCCGGGGACAGGACGACATTGTTCCGACCGGTATCGGTGTCGGTCATCGTCATAACATCGGGCATTCCATACCGAGCGACCACGATGTCCCCACCTCTGCCGAAGCCCCGGATGTCGAGCCCACGCGGATCTCCCGACTCACGCTGCCGAGTGCCCCGGTCATGCTCAGGGATGAAGAAGCGCGGCGTAAAGCGGTCGAATCGGTTTTCGGCGAGCCCAAAACGGGGATCATCCGGCTCGAACCGGCATCATCCGTCTCAGAACAGACAACAACGATCGTCGCGCTCCGCGACCTCCCCCGGTCCGAACCCGAATTCAAACTTGCTGACGATCCGTTTGGCTTGGCGTCGCTCGACGACCCGGTACCCGCTAAGGACTCTATCGAGATCAACACCGGATTCAAATGGGGCCCGGCCATCAATCAGTCGCTGATCCTGATCGGCATTCAGCACGGGTATGCCCTGATCGCTCAGGAAAAGACTCGCAGGGCGTTAAAGGGCCCTTTCTTTCGTGATTACTGGCGATCGGTTAAGGGTCTAAAGGGATGGGACGATGGGAACCGCTTTTTCACCAATTACATCGCACACCCGATGCAGGGCGGCCTTACCGGCTTTATCTACGTACAGAACAGCCCCCGTGCGATGAATCAGGAGTTCAATGAATCAAAGCAGTATTGGAAGGACCGCTTCACCGCATTTCTCTGGTCCACGGCCTGGAGCACTCAGTGGGAACTCGGCCCTATCAGCCAGTCCTCCATCGGGAACGTCGGCCTGTATGGCGGAATGGGCTATGTCGATCTGGTGATCACCCCCACCGTCGGCACCGGTTGGCTGATCGCCGAAGAGGCCATCGACCGCTACGTCATCCGTAAATTGGAAACGGCGAACGACACTGTCCGAAAATTGACGCGAATGTTCCTTAATCCCATGCGGACGATCGCAAATCTGTTGCGATTCAAACATCCCTGGTACCGCGACCGCCCCGTCGGCTTTTAGCCCCCGCGGCGATAATTCAACACATACCCGGGCGGCTCGATATCCGGGTCGCCCTTGCTGTCGGCGAGCGGTTCGCCCGGCACCATCGAAAGCGGCAGCACTCCCGCCCACACCTTCATCTCGTAATCTTCCGCATCGTCCTTCGGGTCGCCCGTCCGGATCTTCGCCGATGCCTCGTCTATCGCCAGCTTGAGCACCGTCGTCGCCTTCAGCTCAAGATCGCTCGGCCACCTGACCTCAGCCCACCTGCCCGGAATGATGTGCTCGGTAAATGCCTCCAGCGCCATGTTCTTCTCAGCCGGGTCGTCTACAAGCTCAGCCTGACCCAATAACACCACCGACCGGTAATTCATCGAGTGATGAAACGCCGACCTCGCCAGCACCAACCCGTCCAGCAGCGTAACGGTCACACAAACATCAACCCCCTCAGCCAACCGCCGCAGCATCCTGCTCGCCGATGAACCGTGGATATAAACGCTATCACCCACCCGTGCGTACCCCGTCGGGATCACATACGGCTGCCCGTCCACCACAAACCCCACGTGGCAGATCATCCCCTCGTCCAGGATCGCATCTATCGTCTCCCGGTCATACGCCCCCCGAGCCGGCAGCCTTTTTACCCTAACTCGCTCGCTCGCCATCACTTCGCGTCCATCCAATTTTCCCCAACGCCGATTTCAACCACCAGCGGCACCTCGAGCACGGCCGCGCGTTCCATTTCGCGGCGAATGATCTCGGTCGCGGCATCGACCTCACCCGCGGGGCCCTCGAACAGCAGCTCGTCGTGCACCTGCATTATCATCCGCGTTTTGAGCCCCTCTTTGTTTATCGCGTTAAAAACATTGATCATCGCGATCTTCACGATATCGCTGGCCGTGCCCTGTATCGGCATGTTTATCGCCTCGCGTTCGGCCCTCGACCTTATCGTAAAGTTCCTGTCGCGTATGCCCGGAAAATACCGCCGCCGCCCAAACAGCGAAGTGACATACCCCTTTTCCCGAGCCTCTTCCGGTATCCGGTCCATATATGCCCGGATGCCCTTGTACGTCTCGAAATAATCGTCGATCACCTTCCGCGCTTCGGCCTTGCTTATCCCCACACGCTGCGAAAGCCCAAACGCCTCAACCGCATAAGCAATTCCGAAATTCACTATCTTCGCCAGCCGCCGCTTTTCCTTCAGGTCCTTTTCGTCGGTCGCCCCAAAAACCAGCCGGGCCGTTTTCGCATGAATATCCTCATTATTCTGGAACGCCTCCAGCATCACCGGGTCCTGCGTCACGTGTGCCAATATCCTCAGCTCCAGCTGTGAATAATCCGCCGAGATCAGCTTGCACCCCTCCTCGGGGATGAACGTCTTCCGTATCTGCCGCCCCAGCTCCGTGCGGTTGGGGATGTTCTGCAGGTTGGGCTCGGTCGAGCTCAGCCGCCCGGTCGCCGCCACCGTCTGGTTCAGCACGCCGTGGATCCGCCCGTCCGTCCCGATCATCTTCGGCAGCGCATCGGCATACGTCGCCTTCAGCTTGTCCAGCTCGCGGTAATCGATGATCAACTGGGCGATCTCATATGTCTCCGCCAGCTCCACCAGCACATCGCGGCTGGTCGAAACCTGCCCCGTCGCCGTCTTTCGCCCCGTCGAGATATTCAGCTCCTCAAAGACCTCGCCGACCTGCTTCGGCGACCCGATATTGAATTCGCGGCCCGATATCGCAAAGATCTTTTCGCGAATGCCCGTCAGCTCCTCCGTTATATAAGACGAAAAATCCGCCAGCGCCGGGCCGTCGACCTTCATCCCCGCGATCTCGATATCGGCCAATATCGGCTCCAGCGGCAGCTCGATCTCCGAATACACCCGCATCAGCTCGTCTTCGGCGATCTTGGCCCTGAGCCGCGGCGTCAGCTGCAGAGAAAAATCCGCCCGCTCGGCGGTTTCAAAGCCCGTCTCGCTAAATCCCTCCGGCAGCGTAGCCGGCGGGTAGGGGTAAAGGTTGTTCTGTGCCAGAAAGGCGAGCGTGTGGTTCGTCCGGCCCGAATCCAGCAAATAGCTGGCGATCATCGTGTCGTCGCGGACCGCCTCCGGCGTGATGCCCATCTTGCCCAGAATGGCGTGGTTGCGTTTCAGGTCGTGCGTCGTCTTGTCGAGAAAAGGGTTGGCAAAAACGTCCCTTAGGCCGTCGGCGGCGGAATCGGCCCCTTCCTCAAAATTCTCCAGGTCCACAAAATACGCCTCGCCCGGCCCTATCGCTATCGCGATCCCCCGAGGCGCCACGCGGTCGAACGAATTGTGCCGGTCGCCGCCGTTCGAATCGTCCGCCTCGAACGAAAACAGCTCCGTCTCCCATAGCTTGCGGACCAGGGCGTCAAGCTCCGAACGCGTTTTCACCAGCGAATATCGCTGTTCGATGGCCTCGCCGTCTTCGGCGGTGGTGTCGAAAAGCGGGGCCGAATCCGCAAATTCCTTTGTCAGGGAGTTGAATTCGAGTTCGCGGAACAGCTCATAGGCGGCGGTGCGGTTCGGCTCGCGCAGCCGGAGGGCGTCCAGGTCCAGCTCGATCGGCACTTCGCAGTGGATGGTGGCGAGTTCCAGCGACTGGCGGATGATCTCCTGGTTGTTCTGCAGGCTCTCGCGATAGGTCTTGTGCTTTACCTGGTCGGCGTTTTCCATGGCGCCAAGCGCGGAGCCGAATTCCTGGACCAGCTTTAGGGCGCCTTTTTCGCCGATGCCCGGGGCACCCGGGATGTTGTCGATGCTGTCGCCCATCAGGCCCAACAGGTCGATGATCTTGTCCGGCGGCACGCCGAATTTATTCTTGACCCACTCCTCGTCGCACCACTCGACAGGCGGGACGGGGACCTTGCGTTTTATGGTCGACGAATTTTGCCGCATCGCGATGACGTAGGGGTCGCGGACGAGCTGGCAGAGGTCCTTGTCGTTCGAGACGATAACGGCCTGCAGCCCCTTGTCCGCCGCCTTACAGGCAAGGGTGCCGATGACGTCGTCCGCCTCAAAGCCGTCGAGCCTAAGTATAGGAATATTAAAGACTTCGCAGACCCGTTCGATATACGGGAGCTGGTCGGCCAGGTCCTGCGGCATGTCCTCGCGGTTGGCCTTATATTCCTTATAGGCGTCGTGGCGAAACGTCGGCGCCATCGTATCAAAGACCGCCGCGATGTATTCCGGCTTTTCATCCGCCAACAGCTTTCGCAGCATATTTGTGAATACAAATATCGCCTGGGTCACCTGGCCCTTGCTGTTCCTCAGCGGGTCCTGCCGCGCCCCCATCGGGGCAAAATAAGCGCGGAAGATGTGCGACATCGAATCGATCAGAAAGACGCGTTTCATGTAAAAGCAAGTTTAGAATGAGAGTCGGAAAATGAGAAATGGGGCAATTTCGGGAGGCCTCGGAGCAGTAGCGGGATTGAGGGGAATAGTAACCGCCGGATAGCGGGATAGTGGCCTATAACAGCGGGATAATGGGTGCGAATAGCGGGCTAGTGGGGGATATATCCGGCTTATAATGTGCCGAAACGCGGGGGCGAAAAGCCACGCTCCAAAATTTTGAGGCGTTTGACAATCCCGCAATTATCCCATCGAGTATACCGGAGTTTTATACCCAAGCGGATAGTTTGCAAAGATCACCCGCGGTATTTTCGCATGGCGGGTGAGTTATGGAGAAGGCATGTTGCGCGAAATGCAAGGGGTAGTGGGTTAGGTCTTGATTTCAAAGATTTGCAGAGATTAACCGCAAAGGACGCAAAGTTTTTCGCAAAGTTACGCGAAGTTTTTTGCTCGGATAAGGTGGAAGGGTTTCGGCACAATTTCAAATTTAAGATCTGAAATCTGAGAACTCCAATCGCCTGATACTTATTGTATGTTGATCGGCTGCATACGATAAGTATAGTTAACCGCAGTGCGGAATCAGCAGCTGATCAATGACTTCGGAAAACGCATCAGACAACTCCGAACGGAACGCGGCCTCTCTCAGGAAAAGCTAGCGGAACTCACCGGCTTCCACAGAACCTATATAGGAATGGTCGAACGCGGGGAGCGAAATATTTCGCTTTCGAATATTGGTGTGTTTGCGGAGGTATTCGAAATCCCTATAAATCAACTTTTTAACAATAAGCATCGATGAGGATTGGTCCCATGATCCAGGAATATTCCACATTTATACAGAATGAGGCAAAGCGGTTTGGTGCCATTATGCCCGACAGCCCGAAAATGTCATTTCGTTTGAGGGAGAATATCGGAAATGAAGCACTAGATGATAACGGCGCTTATATCGGCCTTATCCAACCCGACGAGGAGCCCTCAGGGCAGTATTACGATTTTTCCTTGACGATCAATCCCGCGCTAGACGACAAACCTTGGTATGTAAACATATGCGTCGGGTCATTGGGATTCAAAAATGATTATGAATTGGCGACCAGGCCCGGAATGAGACGGCTTTTTTCCCAACTGGTAGATATTGATGGCTTTTGCAAGTCGGATTTCTCGGACATAGAGACAAAACTTCCGCGTGAACTAACCGGGCGCGAGGATCTACAGCATTTCACTCGTACGATTGGAAAGTATTCGAGCTTGTATACTGCCTTTCAGATTCTTACAAACCCAAAAAGCGAGGAGGCGAAACAACGAGTGTCGGCATTTATCGCGGCTTACGCTCGCCTTCGAAATTGGCCTACCAATGCACAACATCGGAAAGCCGTTCAGGACGCGCTAGCACCTTTCATGATTTCGGGGGTCCGTGACGAGTTTGACGAAGTGAATAGTTTAATTGAGGAGCGTAAATATGTGGTACTGCAAGGTGCCCCCGGCACGGGCAAGACACGTCTCGCGATGAACATTGCTGAAAAGCTTGGAGCCGAGTCGTTCTTTACCCAGTTCCATGCCGAAACCACCTATTCCGACTTCGTCTTTGGGATTCGACCGGTGGCTGATGAGCAGAATCTCCAGTACGAGAATGTCCGAGGTGTGTTTGCAGCCTCAATTGAGTACGCAGTCGAAAATAGTGACACTCCAGTACTCTTAATAATTGACGAAATCAATCGAGCCAACCTCTCCAACGTCTTGGGACCAGCGTTTTTCCTTTTCGAACACAAGAGAGAAGAGTCACGGATTAGGCTCGAGGTCGCACCAGGATTAGCACTGTCCAAGCTACCCGACAACATGTACGTAATTGCGACTATGAACACAGCAGACAGAAGCCTCGCAGTTGTGGATTTTGCTCTTCGGAGACGATTTGCATGGTACACGATGAATCCAAAACGTATTGACTCACAAGATTTTCATGACGAAGATTTCCTTCGGTTCAAGGAGATTTTTGAGTGGTACGCCGAATCGAACGAAATGTCATTACAGCCGGGGCAGGGTTATTTCCTCGCCGCCAATGACGAGGAAATGAAGAATCGCGTTCGGTACGAACTTCTGCCACTAGTGCGGGAATACCTAAGTGAGGGGCTGCTAGTGCAAGCACGTGAGGAATTCAATGACTATTTTCTCAGGCGAATTGGTCGACAAATCGCAGAGTAAATGCTGAGAGTACCGCAAAGTGGCCAAGATTTGTTCTGTGAGTTGCCCTGCCTATTAGAGCGCTCAAAGTTGTTTCGTGGAGCAGACTTACTTAAATCGCACTTTAAAGGATCCGATAAGCGGCAACTGGCTCAGACACTTCAGAAGTTTATTGCATTCAACATTAAAAGTTTCGACTTCCTTAAGGTAGAACCCTTCTTAGTCGGAACAGACCATTCTGCGGGGCTTTTATTTAGAACGAGCAACTTCGTCGGCACCGTCCCTTTACGTTCGCCCGTGCATGGAAAACAAATCGGAGATTTCGTGGTTTCCCCGCGGTTTGAAGGAAAGGACCGATATGGTTCGTACATTCAGCTAATCGATCTTCTTGGACGGGCGATATCGCCTGAATTTCAAAACGATTCTGTTCTTGCATCCACTCGAATTTTTCGGCCCCCGTTCTATTTAGAGGCGGTAAAGTTTGTTTCCGCACTTGAGCAGGTTGCCGCACGCACCTGGAGAAAATTCGAAACGAAACATGAAGTGGTCGGTCGCCCTTCTGGCCAAGTCTTGTGGTCAGAATATTTTAAGAATGAGTATCGAGTCGAACAACGCACAAAATACCCGTTAAGGAGAAACGTATTAACCGAGAATCATCTTGAATACTGCCAGTTGAGATATGTGTTCGATATTTGCAGGGATGAGATTAGATCAAATCAAGTTCCACTCGATGTCCGCAATTCCTTCAATCGAAGGATTAGTAATCTTGAAGAGAAGCTTTATTGGCACAAACCGAGTGTTACAGATGAGATTCGTCTGCGAGCTTCTGACCCACCGGTTATTCGAGCGGCGAAGCGCCAAGCGAATTTGGTTCTTCGCCAAAATTTTGAACGCGGTGTGGCGTGGCGAGTGGATTTCAACGATGTGTTCGAAAAGCTTGTACAGCATATCTTTGTGGGAATCGCTCGGGCGAAAGGGGGACGGCTGATTGCGAATCCGAAGCTGCACGCGCGAACGAATCGGCATTTCGCCTGGGAGTTGAGATATGTGGAACCTGATGCGATCTATATCGATAACGAAATTACGCTCTTTATCGATGCAAAGTACAAGTCGCATTTACTTAATAAGCATGATCGAAGCGAGGTCCTTCGCGAGGATTTTCGACACGATCTGCACCAGGTGATGGGTTACTCAGCATTCGCAGATGGTTTGAATCGCACCGCCGTACTCTGTTATCCGGCTACGCATCCAGAAGCTAAGCTCACAAAATTCGAGAGCCGTGATCCAAGAAGCAGCCTATATGTTCTTTTAGCAGGTATCCCTATGTCTCGCGCGGAGGTCCCATCAACTATATCTTTCCTTGGTAATGCTATCGACGACTTAAAGCTCATCTATAGCCTTTAAATAGTTAATTTGGTGCCACAGTTCGAGGGGTTCCCATTTTTGCCAGACGAAGGCGGTGTTTTCGTCTTCAAGGACGTCTTGGGGGGTGAGGCCGTCCCAGAGGTCGTCGTCGCCGTAGCCTTGGGAGCGGATGTCGAGGAGGCCGGGGGCGTCGCCGGCGTGGCCGTCGAGGAAGAGCATTGCGACTTCGCCGCGGGTTAGGGGG
>JAEWBM010000159.1 GCA_023391155.1 Acidobacteriota bacterium | reverse complement strand
TAACCGGCGCGGCGGGATCGATAGAGCGGATGCTGCTGAGGAGTTCAATGCCGTCCATGCCGGCCATCTTTATATCGCTCAACGTGAGATCGACGTCGTTCTCGGCAAATACGCGCAGTGCGGATTCCGCTGAATCGGCGGTCAACACACGATAGCCCTCGCCCTCTAGCAGACGGCGGAGTATGGTGCGTAGAAGCTCCTCATCTTCGACAACCAGTACCTTTTCTTGCGGCATAAACGCAGCGGATGTGACGGCAGACGACCAGTTTAGCACATCGCTTTAAGGTTTGTTCGGATTCGTGTTAGCATCCTAAATTATAGCTCTGGTATCCCAATGCACTCATTCCGAACGCTTTATTTTGCACTGCTGCTTCTTACCTTTCTGCTGCCGGCGTTCGGGCAAGAGACCAATCCGGTCGAGCGTCAGGTGGCCAACCCCATAACCGATACTCCTAACATCAATCCCGTTGCCCCGGAACAGGACATTTCAGCTCCGAAAAAACCAAGCTTCGAACCTGAGGGCGGCGATGGCGAGGTCGTGGTCTATTCCGAGTCGACCGAGGTCGAGGGCGAAGACGGCAAACGGGTCATCACCTACATTGGCAATGTGGACGTGCGATATGGGATCTACCGAATGCAGGCCGACCGCATAGTCCTTTATGAAGAGGACAACCGGATGGAGGCCGAGGGCAGCGTCGTTTTCGACCAAGGCGACGATCAGCGGATCACCGGGTCCAAGGCCGTCTGGAATTTGAGGACAAAGCTCGGGTATTTTGAAGATTCGACCGGGTTTACCAATCAGACTAACGACGGGACCGTTCTTTTTTTCACGGCCGAACGCGTCGAGCGTATCTCGCTGAACGAGGTGGTCGTTACGAAAGGCGAGTTCACCTCATGCGACGAAGCCGTGCCGAGCTGGTCCTTCACAGCCGATGAGGCGCGGATCAGAACGAATGACCGTGTAAAATTCAAGAACGCCAAATTCCGTTTACGCGACGTGCCTGTCATCCCGCTGCCGTGGGCATCGATCCCCATCAAAGAACGTGACCGTGCGAGCGGGTTTTTGACCCCGACGATCGGTTATTCGGCCAACAAAGGCCTGCGTCTTTCGGGAGCCTACTATCAAACGCTGGGGCGTTCGGCTGACGCAACGCTCAGGGCTGATGTTTATACGGGACGAGGCGTCGGGTACGGACTGGATGTCAGGACGCGTGCCAATTCGCGCTCCTATCTGAATTTCGGCTTTTATGCCGTAAAGGACCGCATCTTCGGCCCGAGAGAAAGCCGCGAAAATCCCGATCAGGGCGGTTCGCTCGTTTTCGCAGAGGGCGTCCATTACTTCTCCAACGGCTTCACCGCCGCGGCGGATGTCCGGCTGACGTCGAACCTCGCGTTTCGCCAGGTCTTTTCCGACGGTATACAGCAGATCATTTCACCGATCGAGGTCTCGCAGGCATTTGTGAACAAGAGCTGGGGGAATTACACGCTCAACCTTCTGGCCAGGTCGCAGGTGATCTCGATACCGAATGTACAGATCAAGACGCGAAACCTGCCGAGCATCAATTTCGAAAAGCGTCCGTCGATGCTCTCGTTCTTCAAGCCGCTTTATTTCTCGTTCAAAGCGAACCTAGAGGGCGTCTCGCGCCGCGAGGATGTGAACGACATCGACCTTTACAGAAAGGTGAACGGTTTTGACCCCGTCAACTCGCCCGCGCTCGGCCAGCGGCTTGATGTGCACCCGCAGGTAACGCTGCCGATCGCGACGAAATATCTGAATATCACGGCAACGGGTGGAATGCGCGTCACCTATTATTCGAATTCGTTCAACGATATGCGGCGGGTCGTCGGCCGCGATGTTATTCGAAAGTACGGCGAGTTTGAGCTCGACATACGCCCGGTCGCCCTGGCCCGCAACTTCTATGGCAAGGATGACACGTTCAAGTTTCGGCACGTGATCGAGCCTTATGCGACCTATCGATATATCAAGGGTGTCAACAACTTTCGGCGGATCATCCGCTTTGACTATATCGACACGATCAGCGACACCAACGAGCTGGAGTACGGCCTGATCAATCGTATATACACACGCAAATATGCCGAGGCCGTCACGGGCGACGCCCAGCAGCGGCTCAGAGACAGCCGTGCCGGAGAAACGGATTCGCTCTCGGTGCAGCCTTACGAGATATTCACGCTTGCGATCCGCGGCAAGTATTTCTTCGATGAGACCTTTGGCGGTGCACTGGTGCCGGGCCGGCGGAATCAGCTGGCGTCGATGTCGGCACTGAGCTTCTATACCTTTGGCGGGGTACCCCGAAAGTGGTCTCCGCTCAACATCGATATGACCTATCGGCCGCAGCGGACGATTTTCATAAATGCCCGTGCCGACGTGAGTCTTAGGGGAGATGCGCTGCGGACCGTGTCGGCGACCATTGGGTACGATACGCCGATGCTGAAATTCTTTCAGACGTTTTACTACACGCGGGCGATCGAACTGATCCCCTCGCTGCGGCAATTTGCAGATCAGAACGGAAAGGAGCCCGGAACGC
>JAEWBM010000106.1 GCA_023391155.1 Acidobacteriota bacterium | reverse complement strand
TTATCGTCCGCATCACCGGTGGATATGACGAGCGTTATCTGTTTCTCTGTGAATGTAATGATGTCTCCATTGACCGCTCCTCGAGTCTGCGAACGCTCACGTTCGGTGAGTTCAGCGGCGGTGATCGCCCGTGCCTCGCTGCTTACGAGGCGAAACGGTTCGTGTGCCGAGACGGTGACAGCCGCCCCGGCTATGAATATGAAAGATAAGAATAAATTGCGCATGATCCCTCTGATCTAGATCCAAAAAAAATTTCGGGGCACCGGCCACGCGCCCATCGGCGGACGATGCCGGAAGTAAGCCCATTCATTTATCGAGACAGTGATCTAGAAGCGCGGCGGGGCGCGGGAAGGCGCAGAGATGCGCGGGATCGTAAAGAGAATGCTATCCGGCGTGACAAGATCTAGCGATGGTGTGACAGCGTAAAAGCTGGGAACACCGGCCCCTCGAATTTCAGAGGACCCCGCGTCAGTATCATGGTCGACCGCCTTTTTCGCAGCGTGTCCCGCGGGGACGCCCGGAACGCTGATATATGTGAAACAGTCGCAAACCGCCTCGACATGATTGCCGCTAACGGCCGGGAGTTCATCGGCGCTTGATGACGGAGCTTCACTGTGCGTCTCTTTATGGCATGAGATCTCCGCCGTCGGTTCTGCGGGTTGATGATGGTCGCACAGGCACGCCGCAGCCGCCGTCGACATCATCGAAAGCGTCACGAGCAGCACCCAAATTGTTTTCGCGACTTTCCGTTTCACAAAGTTCGAATATACAAATCCGCGAATGGGTCTGTAAACCCCTGATATACGTAAACGCGTGAACAAGACTGTTTGCGTGTCGATTTTCTAACTCACGGCATAGCGTGCTATAAATGAAACACCGTCCATGGCGAAGTATACGATCAAAAGGGGCGGCGCACCGCTGCCCGAAAGGCTGGCACGGTACAAGAGTGAGCTGAACGAAGAGCAGTTCGCCGCCGTCACCGCTCCGCCGAAGGCATCGCTCGTTATCGCGGGTGCCGGAACGGGCAAGACCCGCGTGATCACCTACCGCGTAGCGTATTTGCTCGAGCAGGGCGTTTCGCCGCAGCGGATAATGCTTGCCACTTTCACAAACCGCGCCGCCCGCGAAATGCTCCGGCGGGTCGAGGCCCTTACCGGATCACAGAACGTCCATCGCGTTTGGGGCGGCACTTTTCACCGCATTGCCAACCTCATCCTTAGGCGGCATGCCACATCGCTCGGCTACGATTCGAACTACTCGATCCTGGATAGCGAAGATGCGGCAGACTTCGTCCGTGCGTCTATAGATGACGCGGCGATCGACACAAAGGCGACGCGGTTCCCCAAGCCCGATGTGCTGCGGGACATCTTTTCGTATGCGAGCAACACGGACCTTCCCCTAGAGAATGTGATCGCGGGAAAATATCCCTATTTCCAGACGCTGACCAAACAGATCGAGCGCGTCGATAAGCTCTACCGTGTCAGGAAGCAGGAACGAAACGTGATGGATTACGACGATCTGCTTCTGAATTTCAAGCGCTTGCTCGTCGAGGTGCCTGCCGTGTCCGACCTTTACTCCGAACAGTTTCAGCACATTCTGGTCGACGAATATCAGGACACTAATCGGCTGCAGGCGGAGATCATCGACCTGCTCGCCATTAAGCATCGCAACGTCATGGCGGTTGGCGATGACGCCCAAAGCATCTTCGCCTGGCGCGGCGCCGAATTCACCAATCTATACGAATTTCCGAAACGATACCCCGAGGCTCAGCTTTTTAAGTTGGAGACCAACTATCGTTCGACCCCTGAGATCCTCGGCCTTGCGAATGTCTCGATCGCCAATAACCGCCGCCAGTTTCCAAAGATGCTGAAGGCGGTCAAGCGGTCCCGCGACGTCAAACCGGCCCTGATCCCCTGCTCTGAAGTCGATCAGCAGTCGGCATTTATCGCCTCGCGGATATTGGAACTCCGGGACGACGGTACGAGTCTGGAAGACATGGCGGTGATCTACCGTTCGCACTACCACTCGATCGAGCTCCAACTCGAGCTTTCGCGGCGCAACATCCCCTATCGCGTGCAATCGGGTGTGCGGTTCTTTGAGCAGGCCCATATCAAAGACGTGATCTCGTACCTGCGCGTGATCGTCAATCCTCGCGACGAGATCGCATGGAAACGCATCCTCAAGCTGATCCCCGGGATCGGCAACGTCACCGCGAATCGAATCTTCGAATCGGTCGCCCTCCGCGGCGAGAGCGAAAGCGGTGACTTTAAGCCCGTTGTTACAGCTCTTGAGAAGTTTCGTGAAACCTCGATGCGCGGCGCCAAAAAGCCGTTTGAGGAATTTATCGCGATGCTCGACCGCCTGGTGTCGGAAGAGTACCGCGACAAACCGGGCAAGCAGATCGGCCTGATATTTGAACAGGGCTATGAGCAATACCTGCTCGAGAACTTCGAGAATGCCGAGGCGCGCAGTGAAGATATCCGCGGGCTCGCTCAGTTCGCTCAACGGTATGAATCGACCGAATCATTTCTATCCGAGTTGGCGCTGATCTCAACCGAGCGATTCAAAGAGCCGCAGCAGATCGTCGGCGAAGAGGTGGTTCACGGAGGCGAAGAGGACGAGCTGTTGACGCTGACATCGGTCCATCAGGCTAAGGGGCTCGAGTGGCGATCGGTCTTCCTCATCTGGGCCGCCGAGGGCAAATTCCCGTCACCCAGATCGCTTCGCGAGATCGATTCAGAAGAAGAGGAGCGAAGGCTCTGGTACGTGGCGATCACGCGTGCAAAGGATGAGCTTTACGTCACCTATCCGCTTTTGCTCACCGATCACAACCGCCAGACAGTTCTGCAAAAGCCGTCGCGGTTTGTGACGGAATGCCCGCCGGCACTATTCGAGATCTGGGACCTCGAGGAAGAGGCTCCGGCCTTTGACGCCCCGCCCGCACTCGGTGATGCTCCCGGCACCGAATACCTTAACTGACATCTGATACAAGACAGCCGCCGATGTCGCGTTACTTGGGCGGAGGGGTAGTTATATGGCTGTAAATGTATCAACCTTAAACGGCGCCGCGGCCAAGGGAAACGCTCGTGCTGCCGAGAAAAAATTGCTGCTGATTACCGCAGCGGCATTTCCGCTCGTCGTCCTTGCCGGTTATTTCAAAAGCTATTATTTCAGCGCATTTTTTGACGTACCGGCGATAGCAAATGCCCTGGTGCACGCTCACGCGGTGGTGATGAGCGTCTGGGTACTTTTCTTTGTCATGCAGACCGCGCTCATCCGTTCGCGGAATGTGAAGCTGCATATGACCATGGGATTGGCCGGCATCGCCCTTGCGGCGCTCGTCGTGGTCGTCGGCATGGCAACTGCTTACGACGCACAGCTTGTTCGCGGCGCAGCTCCTCCGGGGGCGAACCCGCACGCATTCTTTCTTTTGCCCGTTGCCGATATGAGCATGTTCGTCGTCTTCTTTTCCGCCGCGGTCTATTTCCGCAAGCGGCCTACGGAACACAAGAGCCTCATGTTTCTGACAGCGATCGCCTTTACGCCCGCCGCGCTGTTTCGCATCCCGGTCGTACCGCCGGATTATGCAATGATCTGGGCATTCGGCGTGCCGGCATTGATCTCCGTCGGAGCTCTTGTGTGGCACTCGGCCGCCCACCGACGTGTCAACCGGGTGTTCGCTGCCGGAGTCGTTCTGGTCGTTGCGGCGGTGCCGCTAAGGCCCGTGATCGCAGACTCAAATGCATGGTTGAGCGTTGTCGCCATGCTCGCTCCCTAAAACAAATTCACGTCAGGGGCCTCACCCCCTTACCAAATTTTTCCCGCCTCTAAAGCAACCAAACTATTTCGTCGGGTAACTAACGAAGCAAGACGATCGCCATACTGAATTAATTCGGGAACAAACCCATTTGCAATTTGTCTAACTAGTGGGCAAACGCTTGTTTTTGAAACGTTTAGCGTTTTGTGAGGATACCCGTATGTCTAAGGAACGATCTATCGAAAATATCAGAGTGGCGAGCCCCTGCTCGCAAAGCTGGGACGAGATGTCAGGCAACGACCGCGTGCGGTTTTGCAGCCACTGCTCAAAGCATGTGAACGACATTTCCGCAATGGGCCGGAAAGAGGCCGAGCGTCTTGTTCGGCTTTCGAAAGGCAACATCTGTGTCCGATATGTGACCGATCCCGTAACCGGCGGGCCGGCCCTAATGCAGATCAAGCCCGTAAAGATCGGCCGCGCCCCGGCGCTCGCCGCGGGGGTGTTGGGCACGACCCTCTCCGTCACGTCGATGGCATATACGCAAGGCTCACCCAATATAGTCGAGCTGCCGACGGCCATGGCGAGATCGGCCAGTTTGGAAGAAATGCCTGAAAAGTCTGAACCCACGGGCACCGCGCGGCTTTGGGGTGTTTTGACGGACCCCGCCGGAGCAGTTGTTCCCGGCAAAGAAATTTTCATCCGAAGCCGTGAGGGAGGCAAGACCCTCTCCGCAACCAGCAACCACGCAGGTGAGTTTGAATTCAAGGAGATCGCCGGCGGGACGTATATGCTCCGCGTTCCCGAGAGTGCGGGTTTTCAGGAAGTGCGTCGGGACGACATCCGGGTGCTCGATGGCGGTGATGCCTATGAGGTGATCGAGCTGGCGTTCGGCGAAACTTTTGTCACAGTGGGCCTGATCGCCTATGCCCCGGAACTCTCGATAATGAGTACCCTTGCCCGTGCGGTCCAGAACGGCGACACCGAACAGGTGATGCAGCTGCTGGCTGCGAACGAAGACGTAAACCTCAAAGAGGAAGACGGCAGAACGCCGATCTTCTTTGCTGTTCAAAACGGTGACATCGAGATCGTCAAAGCTCTGCTGCTTCACGGTGCGGATGTGAACGTGAGAAGCGAGGACGGCGAGACGCCGCTGATGCAGATCTATGAAGACTCGACCGTTGAGATGGTGCAGCTTTTGATCGATGCAGGCGCAAAAGTAAACCGCACTACGAAAGAAGGGAGTACCGCGTTAATGAGGGCCGCGGCATCCGCGCCTGCCAAGGTCGTGAAGGTGCTGCTTGACGCCGGCGCCGAGGTCAACGCCCGCGACGAAGAAGGCTGGACGCCGCTGATGCGTGCCGCATATGCCGACGATTTCGAAAAGGTGCAGGTGCTGCTTTTCGCCGGGGCCGAGGTTAACACCCGAAACAACGACGGCGAGAATGCCTGGGACCAGACCGTTGAAGAAGCCGTCGAGGACCTGCTCGTGAGTTTCGGCTCCGAGATCACAGAGTACGTCGAGGATACCCCAGAGCCGTAACGGATGACGGGCAGGCGAAGCGGGTGATGCTTTTTTCCGCGGGGTTTCGTGGTAATATACCCAACGGTTTTCTCAAAACAAAAGCTCACCCGCGATCCGCCATATGAAATATTGCCCGACCTGCGACACGCGCTACGACGAGGAAATACTCAGGTTTTGTATGAAGGACGGCACGCCTTTGGTCGATGAGGCGGAGCCGAACTTTATCGAGATGCCTAGCGAGAGCTTGCCGGAGGCGGAAGACGAGCCGGATGACGTCACCGTGATCCGGACCAACCGTCCCAAACCGCCGACGCCCCCGCCCGGCTTTGACGATGATGATTACACGAGCGAAGCCACGCCTTCGCAGCGGATCGTGGTGCCGATGGGTGCCGACGCGCCGCGAGAGGCTCCCCGCCGAACCGGTGCACAATATCAGGCCCCGCCGCCGAAAAAACCGAACACGTTTCTTGTGGTCGTCCTCACAATGCTGGGGACCACGGCCCTGCTCGCGCTGGGTGCGATCGGCTTTTGGTTTCTCTCAAGCCGCGGCGGGACTGCGACAAATATCAATACCAACGCCAATTTCGCCAACGAGAATTTGAACGTCAACACGAATCTCGGCGTTGATGCTAATTTTAACTTCAACACCGATTCGAACTTTAACTCCGACTTCGGCTCGAACAGCAACTCGAACGCGAATACGAGAACGCCGACACCTACGCCGACGGCGACGCCGTCACCGACCGAGACGCCGACACCGCGCCCGACACCAACGGCAACGCCGGAACCGGAAGAAACGCCGACGCCGCGCCCCTTGCCCACACGGACGCCGTTTCCAACGCCGTCGCCGACGATCATCAGGCCGGGGCAATCGCCCACGCCCCGGCCGACGTCAACACCTTAATTGTCTTCGCTGTATTCGAGGGCAAGACGGATGGCAAGCCGCGGGTCAACCACGCCCCAACCCTGGCGGTCGACCTCGTAATCGGGGAGCCGCTCGGCGCTCCGTATCAGGCAATATTTCAGCTGCTGCGGCGTGAGCTGTGGGTTTGCCTCGAGCATCTGCGCCGCTATCGACGAAACGATCGGCGCCGAAAACGACGTCCCGTCCACATATTTATAATGCTTCGTGATCACGGCCTCTTGCCTTATCTTGAGCGCGATTATCTGCCGAATGATATGCGCCGGGCGGTCGAGGGCGGCATCGAGTTCGGGGTCGACGCCCGCGTTGTCGGCGAGCAATGCGTGGATCTCGTCGTCTGAAGAGCTGTCGAGCGTATCGAGCAGCGACGCCTGTTGCGCGGTCGGCGTGTTAGGAAGTATCGGTGCCGGTACCCAGATCGACGGTGCGATGATCTCCGGCTTTTGCAGCCCGTCGATCGTCGGACCGAACGACGACCGGTACATCCCCCGCTTCGTCCGGTCGAGCGAGTTGTTATCGTCCAATCCCCCGACGGCGATCGCGGACGGCGCACTGGCGGGCGGAACCACGGGATGACGCGGCAGGTGGCCGGAGTTCCCCACGGCGCAAACGACGGTGATACCGGCGGCCGTACACCGCTCGACCGCCTGCGAGAGCGGGTCATTTAAATAGTGCTGCTCGGCATCTCCCCCTGCAGAGATGTTTATCACGCGGATGTAGTACCGCTCGCGATTTTCCAGCACCCACTCAAGCCCCCGCCGTATGTCGTCGTCGGTGATGCGTCCCGTCCTGGCAAGTTTCACCAGCACGACATCGGCGTCTGGGGCGATCGAGCGGTAAAACCCGTTCGAGAGCGAACCGTTCCCCGCCGCCACGACCGACGTCATCATCCCGTGCCAGCTGGCGACGTCAGGCTGAAAGAGCGAGTTCAGGTCGCCGTCCTCATGCAGCAAGTTGCGGTAGGCGAGTATGCGATTGCGCGGCGTCGTCAGATCGACGTGCGGGTAAAATCCCGAATCGAGGAACGCGATCGTAACTCCCCGTCCCGTAAAGCGGTGGTCCGCATCGAGCCTGAGCGGCGTCGAAAGAACATGCGAGCCGTCTTTCTGAACTGCCGCCTCGGCGACGATGTGGCCCTTTGCTCGGTCAAAGATCCGCAGACAGCGATGGCAGACGGCATCCAGATGAGTGCGGCCGGGGGCGTTTGCGGCGATCAGCTTTAAGAGAGTTTCATCAATGGCGCCGGCCGGGACAAAACCGTCGGCCGAGGCACGTGAACAGACGGGGCAAACCATCGTGCCCGGAGCAATAACATCGGCGGTTGCAGGGCCGGGATGAACGGCAGCCTTTCGGTGGGTCATTTTCGGTTTAAGTTTTCCACAAAGGATAGTTAAAATCAAAAGGCGTTTATGGCCAAAAAGACCATCGGGCTTGCACTTTCAGGCGGCGGAGCACGCGGCTTCGCACATCTCGGTGTCGTGCGGGCGCTCATCGAGGGCGGCGTGCGGTTCGATATCGTCACCGGCACCTCCGCCGGCTCGTTCGTCGGCGCGGCACTGGCGACCGGTATGCCGGTCGATGAGATCGTCCGGATCGGCCGCCGCGTGACGTGGTTCAACATGGCGGGGCTGTCCTATTCGCCGCGTGCGCTGCTGTCAAATTCGGCGATGGGCGCCTTTATAGCTCAAAATTTCACCCCCGGACGGATCGAGGACCTGAAGCACCGCTATGCCGCCGTCGCATGCGATATCAATGCCGCCGAGCAAGTGATACTCGACAAGGGCGACGTCGCACTTGCGGTGCGTGCAAGCTGCGCCGTGCCGGGCGTTTTCTCCCCGACGACCGACGGCGACGGGCGAATGCTGATCGACGGCGGCGTTCTGAATCCTCTACCGGCGGACGTCGCCCGGCGAATGGGTGCCGACGTCGTGATCGGCGTCGATCTGCTAGCCTGTGGTGCCAATTTTCGCAGCACTCCGCGGACGGCGCTAGGCATGCTGTTCCAATCCGCGATGATCCTGCTGCGTGCCGCGTCACGCCAGCAGAGCGATCGCGGCGACATCGTCATCGAGCCCGAGATCGCCCACATCCGCCCCGACGAGATCGGCAAGCGCGAGGAGCTGATCGAGCTGGGCGAGGCCGCCGGCAAACGGATGCTGCCTCAAATTTTAGAGATGATCGGCGAATAAAAAATCGCCCTTTCGAGGTTTGCATCCCGCACACCCAAAATGCATCATATACCTTGTTTAGTCCTACTCTCGCGCATCAACGGTGGTGCGCCACGATCCGAAAAGGTAAGTCGACGGCGTTTGGAAGTTCGAGGGCAGGTTGGTTGATAGTTACAGGAGCTGCTTTTTGAGCTGATCGAGGCCGGATGGTTTGCGGGCTTACCGTTTCCCCAACACAATATATTCCGCGTTTCGAGCTTCTGTTGGATTTGCCGATATAAGGCGATTACAAAGATAGAATAAATATGAAACTTTACGTTGGGAACTTACCGTTCCAGACCTCGAGCTTTGAGCTTCAGGAACTTTTTTCGGGTGTTGGTGCAGTTGAATCGGCGACCGTGATCGAAGATCGCGAGACCGGCCGTTCACGCGGATTTGGATTTGTCGAAATGGCGTCGCAGGAAGACGGCGAGCGCGCTATTGCGGAGCTCAACGGTACCGAGCACAACGGCCGTGAGTTGAAGGTCAACGAGGCCAAGCCCCGCGAAGACCGCGGCGGATTTGGCGGCGGACGCGGCGGCCGTGGAGGCGGCGGTGGCGGCCGAGGCGGTTACGGCGGCGGCGGTGGCGGCGGCTATCAGGACTTCGGCGGCGGACGCAATCGTTGGTAAGTGGGATCCGTGAGGAGTGATGAGTGAAGAGTGATGAGTGATGAGGGATGAGTGACGAGTTCGAAATCCTTGAACCTTGAACTTTGAACCTTGAACCTTGAACTTTGAACTTTGTACTTTGAACTTTGAACTTTGAACTTCACCAGGAACCCGAAACTCGAAACTCGAAACTATAACACGGTCCGGGGGCATCACAGCCCCTGGGCCTTTCAGTTTTTACGGGATCGGGGCCGAGGCTTTGCGGGGGCGAATTTATTTCCGGCCGCGGCGGGTGCGGCGGCCTTGATAGGAAACTCGATACTTGCCGATCGCTTACCGCCCACGAAGATATCGGCGCGGTACGTTCCCGCCACCCAACTTCCCGCCGGGCTTCCGGAAAAATTCACGCGGTTCTCGCCGGCCTTGGTCGTGTACGTCGTCGAAACGACACGCGTCCCGCCCTTTACGCCCTTGACGTCAACGGCGATCAGATCCATTCGCACCTCCGCCGGTTCGAGCGACGCCAGCGTCACCACGCAAAAGATAGGAATATCGCGGGTCGTGAATTCCTTCACCTCGACGCCCGCGGCACCGTCCTCATCGGCACGCGCCAGATAAACCTCATAAACCGGCCCGTCCACCGCAGGTTCGACAGCGGGCGCCTGGCCCAACGCCCCAACGGCAAGTGCAGCGATCAGCAGAAATATTCGGGGGAAGATCAAAACATTGTCTCCTTTGAAAAAGGCTACATCTTTGAGTTCCGCCACGCGATAATGGTTGCATGGCGGAGTTTGCCGAGTTTGCCGAGTTGACCGAGTTTGCTGAGTTAAGCGGCGTTCTCTGCGTCTTTGCGTCTTTGCGGGAACTCTTCTTCGTGTGTTAAATCCGTGTTCCGCCCGCCTTTGCGAAACTTTGCGGAAAACTTTGCGTCCTTTGAGTTAAAAGCTGCCCGGCGATCCCGAAGAGCCGCCAAAAAAGACGAACCACAGAATTCACAGACGAAGACACAAACACCACAGACTCAAACCTTGAACTTGGACCGGGAGGAAAACTAAACCACAGATACACACAAACGAACACAGATGTTTCCCATCTTTCATTTCTCATTTCTCATTTCTCATTTCGCCGCCCTCCCCATTTTGCCTTTTGCCTTTTTCCTTTTACCTTTAGAAGCAGTGCTTTTCGTTTTCTCCGGCAAATTTTACATCTTGTTTGCGATCGGGCTGGTTCCGCTTTCGCTTTCGTGGAACTTCCCCGCCCTCAGGTGGGCGGTGCTGGCGTATGACATCCTGCTGATAGCGGCGGCCGTGTGGGATCACCGCGTGGGCCGCCGCCGCATCGAGGGCCTGACGGTCACGCGCCGTTTCGACACCCGAGCTGCGATCGGCGACCCGCTCGACGTTCATCTCGAGATCGAGAACGAAACGCCCGACGCTCTTCGCCTCCGCATCAAGGACGAGTACCCTGACGAGATGGAGCTCCTCGACGACCGCGAGGCCGAGTTCACCGTCGAGCCCCGGTCGCGTGCGGAGTTCATCTACCGCGTCCGGCCCGTGCGGCGTGGCGGCTATGAATTTGGCAGGACGGCGGTGCGTTATCTCTCGCCGTGGGGGCTCGTCTGGAGCCAGGCCGACCGCAGCGAGCCCGTCCGGATAAAGGTTTACCCAAATATGCGCCGCGCCCGCGAGATGGAGCTCAAAGCGCTCGGTGCGCAATCGTTCATCGCCGTCCGCCGAAAGGCCGTCCGCCGCGGCGAGGGGCGCGAATTCGAATCGATGCGCGATTACGTCCGCGGCGACGAGCTTCGCCACATCTCGTGGACGGCGACCGCCCGGCGTTCAAAGCTCACCACCCGCCAGTACCAGATCGAGCGCGACCAGACGGTGATCGTCGCCATCGACGCCGGCCGGCTGATGACGGGCCGCATCGGCGGCGAGACAAAATTTGACACCGCCCTGCACGCGGCGCTGGCCCTCATGTCGGCGTGTGCCCG
>JAEWBM010000127.1 GCA_023391155.1 Acidobacteriota bacterium | reverse complement strand
GCCCAGAGTTTCTCCGGGCATAATGTCGAACGAAACGCCGTCTACAGCTCGGACCAGGTCATCGCTATTCTCGACAGGAAAATACTTGACGAGGTCGCGTACCTCGAGGAGCGGCCCTTCCGCGCTCTGTGCTGTTGCTGATGTGGTCAACGCCATCGAAGTTCCTTTACGAGCCTATGCCTCCTGTCGTTGCGGGCAGGCCGACTTCCCTATCGATTCCCGAGTTGCTTTCCTCATCATAGAGAACGCAGCGTACTTCCACCCCGTTTGCGAGCTGATAAAGCGGAATCTCGCCCCGCGTACATCGCTCCATCCGGAACTCACACCTCGGCGCAAAATGGCAGCCGGGCGGCAGATCGGTCGGGCTCGGAACAGTGCCGTCGATCGTCTGCAATCGCGTGATCTTTTCTACATGGTCGGCGCTCAATTTTGGAACAGACCGCAGCAGGCCTTGCGTATACGGGTGTTTCGGCCGTTCAAATATTTCCTCGACCCCCGAACGTTCCACGATCCTGCCCGTATACATCACACAAACGCGATCGGCTGTTTCGGCGACGACTCCGAGATCGTGCGTTATAAGGAGCACCGCAAGTTTCCGGGTTCGGCGAAGTTCGTTGAGCAGCTCCAGGATCTGGGCCTGGATCGTAACATCGAGAGCCGTTGTCGGTTCGTCCGCGATCAGGAGTTCCGGATCGCACGCCAATGCCATGGCGATCATCACCCGCTGACGCATCCCGCCTGAAAGCTGGTGAGGATAATCGTCGACACGGCGTTCGGGCGACGGGATCGAAACCTCTCGCATCGCGGCGATCGCCGCCTCTCTCGCATCTTTCTTATCCAGCTTGCGATGCAGCCGCAAAGCCTCGGCGATCTGCTCACCGACGGTATATACGGGGTTGAGCGAGGTCATCGGGTCCTGAAAGATCATCGCGATGTCGTTGCCCCGGATCTGCCGCAGGCGGTCATCGGTGGCAGTCGTCAGTTCTTCTCCCTTGAACTTTATAGAACCGCCCGCGATCCGCCCGGGCGGGTAGATCAGCCGCATCACCGAGAGCGCGGTGATCGATTTGCCGCAGCCCGATTCCCCCACAAGGCCCAGCAATTCGCCCTCATCTATATGAAAGCTCACATCATCAACCGCACGCACAAGCCCCGCCCGCGTGGGAAATTGAGTTTGTAGATTGGTTACTTCTAGAAGATGGGACATGTAGCCGCAGTCGCTATCCGATGATCAGGCAGCTAACTTGGTGAGCCGCTCAAAGCCTTTCTGGTAACTTTCGTGAAGCTCCCAGTTTGTTTGAAGGTTCATCCAAAAGGTCGGGCTCGCACCAAGGGAACGTGATAGTTTCCATGCCATCTCAGCGCTTATACCACGCTTACGTCGGCAGATCTCGTTAATCGTTTTCGGGAGAACTCCGATATGCGACGCCAATTCGGTTTGGGTGATTCCGCGCTCCTCAAGCTCATCTGAGAGCACCTCGCCCGGGTGGATCTTCGGCACATTTATCAACTGGTTCATCATTATTAAATCTTCAATGATAGTCGACTATCTCTACGTCGTAGGCTTCACCTTTTTCCCACCGAAAACAGATCCGATACTGGTCGTTAATTCTGATGCTGAACTGACCCTTTCGGTCTCGTTTTAACGCTTCAAGCCGATTACTTCTGATCTCGCGAAGATCGTTAAGATCGGTGGCCGCCGCAAGCGCTGCCATACGGATCCTTGCTTTCGGATGCAGCTCAACAGGCAAGACCCTCCTTGCTGATTTTGAAGAGTGGCCGCGACAAATATCTTCAGTCGAACTGTCTACAAAATTCCGGATTGCCACTCAATTTTGATTATACCACACGCCGGTATAACACTTCCCGACCCTATTAGTTATTTCTAACCGGATCTGCCGGCTTTGTCGGCAATTTTACCGGGCTCGTCATCCGCCTCAGCACTTCCTGAACTGCTCTCTCGAGCTGTGGGTCGCGGCCGGCTAATACCGAACGAGGATCGTTTTCGACCTCGATGTCGGGGTCGACGCCGTAGCCCTCAATAATATATTCGCCTTTTGGATTGGCCAGGGCAAATTCCGGCACGTTGACGGTCCCGCCGTCGATCAGGTTGCCGCGGTTCGTGATGCCGACTACGCCGCCCCAGCTCCGTTTACCGATCAGCGGCCCGAGCCCCGCCTCGCGGAACATGTATGGAAAGATGTCGCCGTCTGAAGCCGAATTCTCGTTGAGAATGGCGACCATCGGCCCGCGGAAAACGCCATCGGGCCAGGTGGTAGCGTCTGCATCACCCCGTCTGAAGTTAACGCCGAGCAACTGCCGCCGCACCCTTTCGATCAGCAACCGTGAGACATTGCCGCCGCCGTTGGCTCGCACATCCACGACCAGGCCTTCCTTGTCGAGCTGCGGGTAGTACCACTTGATGAATTCTCGAATGCCCGCCGCACCCATATCCGGGATATGGATGTATCCCAGCCTTCCGCCGCTCAATTCGTTCACCCGCACTTGATTTGCCAATATCCAATCGAGATAAACGAGATTCGATTCATTCGAGATCGGCCGGAAGCTAACCCTGCGCGCTCCATTCATCGATGGCGTCGAGTTCAGGGTGAGCGTCACCATCCCGGACTTTCCGCGGAACGCGGCATATACATCCCGATCGGTCCGCACTTCCTGCCCGTCGACCGCTAGCAGATAATCGCCGACGCGGGCATCGACACCCACCTCGGTCAGCGGCGAACGGTAAATATCCTCCTCGTTCTGACCCGGATAGATCTTCGAGATCCGGTATCGGCCTGCCGAACGGTCTGCCTCAAATTTTGCTCCGGGCAGTGCCACACCTATTCGGGATGGGAGGTTAAAATCTCCTCCGTCGATATACGCATGCTGGACCGTGAGTTCTGACGACATCTCCGAGATCACATAGTTTAGATCGGCCCTGTGGGCTACGTGCGGCATCCATTTTCGGTAATCTTCACGGATCCGCTCCCAGTCAAACCCGTGCATATTTTCGACGTAGAACCAGTCGCGATATCGCCGCCAAGCCTCGTTAAATATCTGCTGCCATTCCTGTGCAGGATCGATCTCCGTAACTAGGCCCGAAACCGAAACCGTCTTCTTGGTTCGCTCGCCGCCGGGGTTCGCGTCGATAAGAGTGTAGCCGCTGCCGCCCGTGCCCGCCAGAAGTTTTGTTCCGTCCGAGGAAAGTGCGTAACCGCTAACGGGCTGCTGGAGAGCGGTTTCTTTGCGGTCCTTCATCGAAAAGATCCGAAGCGAAGCTTGAACTCCCGGGCCGCGGCCATAATAAAACGGCGGGGCCACGGCGTAGATCAAATGGCCTTTATTGGCTGCAAGACCGGCATAATTTTCCGCCGGCAGCGGCACTTTCACTGCCCGTTCCACAATGCCGTCAAAATCGATGCGTTCAGTCGGCCTCGGTTTCGGCGTCGCCTCGGGCGTCGGTGTCGGGGTTGGGCTGGCGGATGCGTCCGCCTTATCGGCAAGGATCGTTACTTGATCATCCTCGTACGGAAACGGATGCTTAACGCCCTTCCGTAGCGGAAGTGCATACACCTGGGTCATCCGGTTCGTCGCATAATTGAACTCAGACTGCGAGATCTGCGGCGCGAATTCACGGGCACTTAAAAAATAAAGATAGTCTCCGTTCGGGTCCCAGGTCGCGTTCGCGGCCGAGAACATCTCGGGCGTGACGCGGATGCTGCGGTTATCTGCCGCGCTCCAGATGTGGACAGCGCTCATCCCGTTCGGGGACTGCATTGTGTACGCTACATAGTTGCCCCCGGGCGACCAGCCGTAATTGAAAATGAGCCCGTTCCTCGCCTCGGCGATCAGCACGAGCCGCTTGCTCGGTACATCAAGCGACAACAAACGCGCATTACTGTCGCTGAATAAGAGCTTGGTCCCGTCTGAAGACCAATCGAGAGCATACTTTTGCGCACTCGAGCCCGTCGTTAACTGGACGGGTGTCGACGTACCGTCGTGGGAAATGGTCCACACCTCCTCTTCCCCCGTGCGGTCTGACACGAACGCGATAGTCCTTCCGTCCGGCGACCAGGTCGGCAGCTTGTCGTGGGCGTTAGAGCTCATCGTGAGGTTGCGCACACTTCCCCGTTCGACCGGTGTTGTGAAAATATCTCCCCGAGCGGCAAAGAGCGCCCTTTCGCCTTTGGGGCTCAATGAAAACGACGAAATAAGATTCGAAACCGATACCTGCCGGCGTCTTTTATGCACGCCGTCATCGGGCAAGTTTATTGACAGCCGCGTCGCACGGCCGGATCCGATATCGAAGATCTCAAGTTCACCGTCCCGCTCATAAACGATCCGCGAGCTGTTATCTGAACTGGGCCAGCGAATGTCCCAGTCACGATTTTGAGTGACCTGCGTCGTCCGGCGGTTGCCGGTACTATAGGAATAAAGGTTGAACTTGCCGTCCTTGTCCGAGACATAGTAGATCGTGTCGCCGATCCACATGGCATCCCGATTTGCCCTCGGATTGTCCGAGATCTTGATCGCGTCTGAGGTCGCAAGATCGAAGATATATAAGGTGTTCGCCTGCCCGCCCGCATAGCGCTTCTCAGGGCGAAAATCTCGCGACTGCGGGGAATACACCATTTTTGTGCCGTCGGGCGAAAAGTCTCCCGAGCCGGCTTCAGGCATCGGCAGTGGTTCAACCGGCCCCCCTTCGGGAGAAACCGCGTAAAGACGCGCGATGGGCAAAGCCCACGATTCACGCAATCCGCGGAAGAAAATGCGGTTATCTTTTGTCCAGCCGTAAACCTGGTTATCGAATCCCCACCGCGGAGCCAACGGGCCCCTTGAGGGGTAATAGGTGAGTTGGCGCGGCTCGCCGCCGGTCGACGGCATCACATAAACCTGTTCGTCCCCGTCATATTGGCCGGTAAACGCGATCCACCGCCCGTCCGGCGAAAACTTGGGATATGTTTCGACACCCGGATGGGCCGTTAGGCGCGTCGCCGTACCGCCCCGGTCAGATGCGGTCCAAAGATCGCCGCCGTAAGAAAACACCACTCGGTCACCGTGAACATCAGGAAAGCGAAGCAGCTTGGTTTGAGCGGCGGCCGAAACGGCAAGTGCGAACACGGTGACGATCACCGGCAGCGAACGTTTGAACATCTGGTAGGTTTCCTCCGTAAACTATAGGGAATGCTGGGGTGATTCTACCCCAAGTCTTTTGAAGTTGAAAGGAGCGGCGATCCGTTGCAAACAACCGGCATGCAACCATTTTTATCGCCAATTCCTCCAACGGATGGTATCATTTTATAGTTCACTCCGAACTTTCCGGGTATTGCTTTCTAGGAGATCGGTTATTGTGTTAAAACGTTCCAGCGTCTTTTTTGCCCTCGCTTTTTCTCTATTCGTTTCATCGACGGTCACCGGACAGACTGCCACTGTCAGGGTCGATAGCACTCGAACACCCGCAGTTGCCGATACGGCACCGGTCAAAAAGGTGACTTTACCTAGGATCGAGAGTGACGTGGCCGAGGCCCTATCGCTGATCGAGGCAAATCACGTCGTCGGAAAGTCGATCGATTACAACCGGATATTCAAATCTTCGATCGATTCGATGCTTCACACGCTCGACCCGCATTCCAACTATTTCGACGCGAAGGAATTCGACCAATTCCGCACCGACCAGAGCTCAAGATATTTCGGTATCGGAGCGACGATCGGCGATCTAAGCGACGGCGAGGGCAAGGTCCAGGCCACATATATTCGATCCACATTCGAGAATGCGCCCGCCCATCGAGCTGGGCTGAGATACGGTGACAAGATCGTCGAGGTGAACGGCAAGAGCATGCTTGGCAAGCCTTTTACAGAGGTGCGCGATCATCTTCGCGGTCCGCGCGGTACGCCCGCCAAGATCGTCGTGGAACGTCACGGATCAGGCACCCGGCACACGGTTGAGATCGTCCGCGATGCGGTTCCGCAACCGTCGATCGCTGAGTTTTATATGATCCGGCCCGGCGTCGGGTATATCGCGATGACCGGCGGTTTTAATCAGACGACCTATGCCGAATTTGTCGAGGCGATGAATTCGTTGAAGGCAAAGGGGATGACCCAGCTCGTGCTCGATCTGAAAAACAACGGCGGCGGGCTGGTTGGCCAGGCATATCGAGTGGCGAACACGTTTCTCGCACGCGGACAGACCGTCTTTACCCAAAAGGGCCGCCTGCAGGGGATGAGCGAACCTTATCGGGCCGAAAATGCCGCCCCCGAAACGCTTCCGGTTGTCGTTCTCGTAAACCGGAATTCTGCTTCCGCATCTGAGATCCTCGCCGGGGCATTGCAGGACCATGACCGTGCTCTGATCGTTGGCGAAACGACCTTCGGCAAGGGTTTGGTACAGAACCCGTTCGAGCTCGATTACGGCTCGATGTTGCTCCTGACCATCGCCAAGTACGAAACCCCTTCCGGACGACTGATCCAGCGCGATTACTCCGACGGAAATCTCTATAACTATTACACTAAGGGCGGGGTCGGCCGTGAGGATGCGGAGCATGAGGAGCCCCACGGCGAAGCCACAAGGACCGGGTCGGGCCGTATCGTTTATGCGGGTGGGGGGATCAACCCGGACGTAGCTGTAAAGGCCGACACTATCCCGATCGAGCGAGCACGTTTTCAACAAAAGCTGAACAATCCGATATTCGCATTCGCTCTGGATGTGATCTATGGACGCTCGCCCGAGTTTTTCGGGTACAAGGTCGATAAGCCGATCAATTTCTCATACGATCTGAAACCGACGGACTTCGTTGTAAATGAAAAAATGTTCAACGCGTTCAAGTCTTTCGCCGTGCGGAACTTTGATTACACTCCCGCGCAGATCGACGGCGAAAGGACTTTCGTGGAACGGGCTCTGCGATCTGAATTTGTCACTGCTGCCTATGGGACGACAACGTCATTCCAGGTCTTTAACGAATATGACAATCAGCTGATGAAGGCGATCGAACTTCTCCCGGAGGCAAAGCAGTTGGCGATGGAAGGGGCAAAGGCCTATCGATCATCGATGGGCGGGCTTTCAAATAATCGCTAAGGGTTTTTAAGATAATGAACAAGAGCGTTCCGGGGTCGGGACGCTCTTTTCTTTTTGACAGATCAAACCAGCCAGGCGACCAATAAATAGATACCGTAAATTGCCCCGGCCAATACAAGCAGCAGCCCGGCGATCGATAAGCCCACGATCAGCTTGAATTTCCGATAGCGGTTCTCGTCCGGCGGTGAAAGCTGATTCTGAGGAAAATATGGCGGAGGTCTTTTCATAGACCTATCTTGGCAAAGGCCCCTCCATGTTTGCAAGCCCGTAAGCGAGGACGGCCATCACGGATGCTACCTCTGCCAGTTCTTTCGCGTTGACCTTGTCGAATGTATCAGCGGCCGTGTGGTGATAGTAGAAGTAGGTTCGCGTGTCGAACCACGGTGCGAATGAGGGCACGCCCTGCCGCGTCAGCGGACCGATGTCTGCCCCCACGCCGTCCCGCATCCCGATCATCCCTGCCCCCTGCCCGCGTAGCACATCCATGATCGGAGCCATTGAGCCGCGAGCGTTAGGATTTCCCGCAAAGAGTATTCCGACGGGGTGCGACGCTCCGAGATCGCTCTCGATCGCTGCGAAATGTCTTGCTATGTCAGCGGCGCGTGCATATTCATTCCCGCCGACCAGGCCGTTCTCCTCATTCATAACGCCACGACCCTGATCGTGCGCTTCGGCTTAAGGCCAAGCTTTTTAAAAATATAAGGAACATGCATAGCGGCAGCGACACCGACGGCGTCATCCAATGCTCCGGTGCCAAGATCCCACGAATCTAAGTGTCCCGAGACGACAATGATCTCGTCCGGCCGCTCTGTGCCTTTCATGTCCGCCAGCACATTGTGGCTAACCGCATCGGGATGCGTTTTTGGCGTCAAGACGATCCGGACCCGTGTCGTGCCCTGACGTACAAGGTCGGCAATCAATTCCGCGTCCTCCGCCGATACAGCGGCTGCAGGGATCTTGTTCACGCCCTCTGCATATCGCGTTCCACCCGTGTGTGCGAGGCGATTCTGCGATCCGCCGGCGGAGCGGACCAAAACTCCTACGGCTCCGAGCCGCCCTGCTGCTGCCGCACCGCCTTCACGAAACTGAACTGCCTGACCGTACGCCTCGAGCCCGAAACCGCTACCGGCCAGACTACGGTCAAACTTTCCGTTAAAGAGGACGATCTTGCCCTTCACGCCCGCTCGCCCCAGGGCATTCAGCTCGTCGTAGCTGCTCACGACTACGACCGGAGCCGTAAGGCCCTCCTCGGTCGTTGCTATGCTTCCACCCAATGCAGTAAGTACGATCTTCTGCACGGTGCCCTTCGCCATTCCGGGAAATTCGACGATCTCACCCGTTTCGCGTCCCCGCTCCCAATGCGGGACCTTCACTTCCTGTAAAGTGACCTCGAGGCCGAGTTTCTTCATCTCAGCCGCCACATACTCCACCGCCCGAGCTCCCTGAGGCGAACCCGAAAGACGCGGGCCGATATTGTTCGTCATATACCGGGTTCGTTCGTATGCGTAATCGTCCGTGAGGGAGGCCGCCTGGATGCGGCGAAGCTCTTCGACCGTCCGGCCATCTATCGCCGGGGCCGGGACGGTCTGGGCCGAGACCGACACGAAGCACAATAAAACTGCGAATATTCTCATTAGTGGTGAACTCATAGGCGTACTAATTGTGCTCTGATATCATCTTATTTTCAAACGTAGCGGAGCGGCAGGGGGTCCTGTCTTTTCCCGCTCAACCCAGTATCCTATGAAGTTAAGCAATGCCCTCAGGGCCATTTTTCTCTCATTAGTCTTCGCTGTTCCGATCTTGGCACAGCCGGCAGGTACGCCAGATCTTAATCGCCTGCGGACGTACGATGTTCAGCACTATGTGCTCCGCGTGAGTTTCGATATACCTAAACGGACGGTGATCGGAGACACGACTGTCCGGCTAACGCCGCTGAAAGGCCCGATCTCCACGGTCGAACTCGACTCGGCCGAGCTGCGATACACGTCCGTCATACTCGAGCCCGGCGACAAGGATCTGAAGTACCAGGTTCGGGGCGATAAGGTCTTGGTTGAACTTGATAAAACGTATTCGCCCGGAGAGATCGTTTCGATAAGGTTCAAATACACAGCTCGGCCGAAGAAGGGCGTTTATTTCGTTGCCGCCTCTAATGGACGCGATGGAATGGCTCATTCGCAGCAGATCTGGACGCAGGGGCAGCCCGATGAGGCCCACCACTGGTTTCCGTCGTTCGATTTCCCGAGCGACAAGGCTACCACCGAGCAGTACATCACCGCCCCGGCCGATCTCACCGTTATCGGCAACGGTACATTGGTCGCCGGTAAGCCGAATCAGGACGGTACTGTCACGCATCATTTTATGATGCCGGTACCGCACTCGACCTATCTAGTCTCGTTTGTCATCGGCGAATATAAAAAGATCGAGGAAAGTCACCGGGAAATTCCACTCGGGTATTATGTTTACCCCGGTATCGAGCGGATCGTGCCAAAAGCCTATGGAAAAACGGCCGAGATGATCCGTATTTTCGAAGATCTCGCCGGAATGCGGTTTCCCTACAACAAGTATGACCAGACGATGGTGGCAGGCTTTGAGTTCGGCGGTATGGAGAATATCACCGCCACGACTATGGCGGATACAGAGATCATGCTTGCGGGCCTCCCGTTTATGCAGGGGAATGTTGAGGACCTGGTCGCTCACGAGATAATCCATTCCTGGTTCGGTAATCTTGTAACCTGCAAAAACTGGGCTGAGCTGTGGCTCAACGAAGGGATGGCGACGTTTTTCGAAGCGGCCGTCCGCGAGCGGATGTACGGGCGGCAGGATTACATCCGTAAGATCACGAACAACGCATCGTCATTTATGTCGGATGATATTAGGGGCGGGCGTCGTTTCGGCCTCTTCAATCGAAATGCCGACAATACCGCGACGTTATTCGATCGGCCGGCCATAACTTATGACAAAGGCGGTGCCGTAATACACATGCTTCGCGGGCAGGTGGGCGATGAAGCATTTTGGAAAGCCCTGAAGATCTATCTCGATCGCCACAAGTACGGAAACGTCGAGACACAGGACCTGCGAAAGGTGATGGAAGAGGCCTCGAAACAGGATCTCGGGTGGTTCTTCGATCAGTGGGTCTACACCGTCGGTTTCCCGCGTGTGAACGTTAAACCGGTATATGACCCGGAAAAGAAACTCCTCACCCTCAATATCGAGCAGCGTCACCGCTCAGGATCGCTCACGCCGGAGGCGTTCCGTCTACCGCTGGAATTCAAGATCGTGAGCTCATCCGGCGAAAAGACTGCGTCGATCGACCTGAAACAGCGTCAACAGCGCCTTGAGATGCCTCTCGATTCCCCGCCAACGACAATTACCGCCGATCCGCTCAGCAAGGTGCCGATCGCGGAGATCACACTTGCAGACCTCAAATAAAAAGATCCCGTGACTCGATTGTCACGGGACCTTTCCCTTTGAGAAGACCGGATGTCTGCTTGTTGTGTTGAGAAAGCAGAGCGCGAAGCACACACAAGATCGCGACCTAACAGTCTGGATGCAGTTACTTCTTTGCCACACCTACGAGGTTAGCTGACGGGCTAGGAACGAAAGATTATCCCCGCAACCGATCCCCTCGGCTGCCTCGCCCCTGTTCGGCTTTTTCAGCCTTACTTTGGGTCCCCCGCGCCGTCTGCTGGACGGCCTCGGTGATCAACTTTTCAACGGGAATATTTTAGCACCGAATGAGCCCTGCTTTCAAGGAATTTTTTAAAATGTATCAGCCGGCAGGGTAAAAATGATAGAGGATGAGGTAAACCGCGACCCCGGTGGCCGAAACATACAGCCAAACCGGGTAAACGAGCCTCGCAATTCGCTTATGTTTATCGAATCTGCCCTTAAGGGCGTTCCACGCTGCGAGCAGGATGAACGGCCCGACCAGGGCCGCCAGGATCGTGTGCGAGGTGAGGATCGTGAAGTAGACCGGCCGGATGAGGCCTTCGCCCGTGAATTTCGTCGGCCCGATACCGAAATAATAGGACCGCAGGGCGTGATGGGTCACATATGAAGCAAGAAAAAGTGCTGAGACCGACAAGGCCGTGAGCATCGAGCGCTTATGCCGCCTGATGTCACGCTTCATTATGAAATAGAACCCCATTACGAGGAAAACGCCGCTGGTGGCATTCAGCGCGGCGTTGAGATGAGGAAAAATGCTCAGGACATCCATTTCGAACGATCACTTCCAAAACCCGAGCAGTACGAACAGTACGATCCACAAGAGGCCCATGAAGTGCCAATACCACCCCACGGAGCGGGCGAGCCTCCGCCGATAAAGTGCTTCGTCATCTCGCGAGGTCGGCCGCCAGGCTCGCAGCAATATCGCCCCAAGAGCCGTTATGCCGCCAAGCACATGCACCGCATGCACGGCCGTCAGGATGTAGAAGAATCCTGCATACGGATTCCCCTGAACAAATAGCCCCCGATTATAAAGGGCAAGCCATGCCACCATCTGTGAGGCGATGAACATCCCACCAATGGCGGTTGTAATAACAAAGTAATTTCTCGCCTTATCGTGCTCGCCGGCATCGACCGCCAATTTGCCTATGTGGTAGGTAACGCTGCTTGCAAGAATCAGCATCGTACTGGCCCAAACCGGTGCCGGTAGTGCGAACGGTGCCCATTCCAGGGCGGTATTTGTAGAAACGACGACATAGGCGCCGATCAATCCGCCAAAGGTCATCAACACCACGATGAGTAGGAACCACGTGATGATACGGGCTTTGTCGGCGTCTTGCTCTTCAGGTTCGAGGGTATCCGGCGGAGGAAATCGATCGCCGCGGTCACCAAAGCCGCCAGGGCCGCCTTGTCCGGGAAAACCCCCGCCAGGCCCGCCGGCGGTTCGCCGGCCGACCTCAAGCTTCGGCCTCGGTGGATCTTTTTCGACCGTTGCGAGCCTCATACTACTTCCTAGCGGCTATTCAGTACCATCAATCCGAAGATCAACGGAAGGTAAAGTATCGTTGCAAACATCAGTTTGCGGGCCATATCGGCCGACTTTGCCCTTGCCGCCCGAATGGAGACCCAAAGAAACCATGCGCCCAGCAAGGCCGCCCCGATAAGATAGATAGTCCCTGAAATGCCAAGAAAAAACGGTGCAAAGCTGACCGGGACCATCATCACCGCAAACAGCACGATCTGACGGGCCGTAATCGCCCCACTATCCTCTACAACGGGAAGCATCAAGATCCCGGCGCGCTTGTAATCTTCGCGGTACATCCACGCGATGGCAAAGAAATGCGGGAATTGCCAAAGGAACAGCAGGACGAACAGCGTCCAAGCTCCCAGCGTTATCTCGTTTGCCGCCCCGGTCCAGCCCATCAAAGGCGGCATTGCCCCGGGAATAGCACCTATCGCCGTCGATGCAGATGTTCGCGTCTTCAGCGGCGTATAAAGAAGGTTGTAACCCACGATCACCGTCAGGCCTAAAAAGGCGGTGAGCGGATTGACCAGAAAATACAGATAAACCTCTGCCACCGCGCATTGCAGCAACCCAAACACCAGTGCCTCGTTCGGCGAAACCTTGCCCGACGGGAGCGGCCGCTCTGCGGTCCTGTCCATCAACCGATCGGTTCGCCGTTCATACCATTGGTTGAGCGTCGCTACGCCGAATGCGAGGAATGCAATGCCGATCATGGTGTTCAGGAACAGGGCGAGGTCCATGCTCCCGACACTTCCCAGAAAAAAGCCTGCTGCGGCCGTCAGTACTAGCATTACTG
>JAEWBM010000085.1 GCA_023391155.1 Acidobacteriota bacterium | reverse complement strand
CGGTCTGATAGGCTGACAAAAATTCTGTACGAGGCAGCCGTCGCGGCCTTCCGGCCGCAAACTTTTCGCGATTTGCGGCGGCCTCGACCGTGTTCTTAACGAAGCGCTCACCCCAGGTGAAGACATCGTTTCGCGATACCCGTTTATAAAGAGCCGCCATACGGTCGCGTTTTTCCTCTTCGGGCATGCTAAGTGCTCGGGCGATCGCCTTCGCGGTCAGGTCTTCGTCATAAGGGTTGACCTGAATGGCCTCGCCCATTTCGGCGGCAGCACCGGCAAATTCGCTCAGGATCAGAGCTCCGTCACCGTCGGGTTTACAGGCGACATATTCCTTTGCGACAAGATTCTGACCATCGCGGAGCGGTGTTACAAGGGCGGCATCCGCAACGGCGTAAAGCGCGGCGAGCTCTTTCTGGTCGAGGTTGCGCCGCATATAAACGATCGGCGACCAGGACGGCGTTCCGAACCGGCCGTTGATCTGGCCGACCAGCTCGTCGACCTCCTGCTGAAGTTCTTTATATCTGGGAATATTACCGCGCGAGGGGACGGCGACCTGGATAAGCGTCACCTTTTTCTGCATCCTGCGGTTCTGTTCCAGGAATCGGCGGAAGGCGTTTAAACGCTCGGGTATGCCTTTTGTGATGTCGATTCGGTCGACGCCGACGAGCAGCTTTGTCCCCTTATATTTCTCGCGAAACTCAGCGATTATTTCGCGCGTCTCGTTCTCTTCGAGGATCTTTTTGAAATCGAGCGGTGCGATACCGATGGGCTGTGCCTCAAGGCGAACCTGCCGGCTGCCGAGACTGATGCGGTCCATCGAGCTGCGAACGCCGTTGACGCGAAGCAGCGACGAGCGGAAGTTTTGCAGGTATCGGTGGGTATGGAACGACAGGTAGTCGGCCCCGAGCATTCCCTTAAGTACCTCTTCGCGGCGCGGCAGCACCCGGAACACGTCTGACGACGGGAACGGGATATGCAGAAAGAATCCGATCCGTGCATCGGGCACCGCCTCGCGGATCATCTGCGGCAGCAGCATCAATTGATAATCGTGGATCCAGACCAGGTCGCTCGGCTTTAATTCCTTGACCACCGCGTCGCGGAACGCCTCATTGGCGCGGACGTAATCCCGCCAATCGCCGGAGCTGAACTTGACCAGCTCAGGGAACGAGTGGAAGAGGAACCAGAGCGTCGCGTTAGAAAATCCTTCGTAATATCCCTTGACCACCTCGGGCGGCAGGTCGACAGCTATGCAGTTCTCTTTCTCTCGCCACTTGTCTAAGATCGCTTTCCGCTGCGGATCGCGGATGGGTGAGCTGTCGCCGCTCCACCCGATCCAGATGCCGCCGGTACGCTCGAGCAGCGGATCCATCGCCGTGGCGAGGCCGCCGGTGCTTTTCTTGCTTGCCCAGCCGCCGCGGCCACGCGTGAGCGTCATCGGCAACCGGTTCGAGACGACGACCAGCCGACCTACCTCGCCGCCCGTTTCGTCAGTTTGTTTAGACCCCTTGTTCTTCATAAAATCTTTAAAATTCCAATAAATATCGGCACGAAACATAGTTTCGCGCTCTTTATGGGCTTTATTCAGTATGCTAATAGACTAACCGACTGAATAAGTATGCGCAAGATGTTTTAAACCGCGAGTCAAGGTGCCGAGACTGGTCGTTGATATCCAACTGTTGAGGATATTGAGGTTATCGACTGAAATGACGACCTCTCCGAGGTTTTCGCCATTCAGGCGGTTTCGTATTACGATAGTTGAATATGGCCGTTAAAAAGCTGGATGACGACCCTTTATGGTATAAGGACGCGATCTTTTATGAGGTGTTCGTCCGCGGTTTCTATGATTCGAACGGTGACGGCATCGGCGACTTTCGCGGCCTGACCGAGAAGCTCGACTATCTCGAGTGGCTCGGGATCGACTGCATTTGGCTGCTTCCGATGTTTGAGTCGCCGCTTAAAGACGGCGGTTATGACATCTCAGATTACCGGGCGGTCTTGCCCGAGTACGGGACGCTCGAAGATTTTCAGGAATTTATGGAAGCGGCCCATTCGCGGGGCATCAGGGTCATCGCCGATCTGGTCATAAATCACACGTCCGATCAGCACCCTTGGTTCATCGAATCGCGAAGCTCAAGTGACAACCCGAAACGCGACTGGTATGTCTGGAGCGACACGGACGAGCGCTACACCGATGCTCGTATCATCTTTACCGACACTGAGCATTCGAACTGGGCCTGGGATGAGCAGAGCGGGGCGTTTTACTGGCACCGGTTCTTTAGCCATCAGCCGGACCTGAACTTTGACAACCCCGATGTGCGAAAGGCCGTGCTTGAGGTCGTGTCATTTTGGCTCGATATGGGGATCGACGGTTTCAGGGTGGATGCCGTTCCTTACCTTTACGAGCGTGAGGGGACGATCTGCGAAAATCTGCCCGAGACCCACGCGTTCGTACGCGAGCTGCGGGCACATGTCGAGACGCATTACCCGGGCCGGCTGCTGTTGGCGGAGGCGAACCAGTGGATGGAGGACGTTGTCGAATATTTCGGGAAGGGCGATGAGTTCCACATGTGCTATCACTTTCCGATCATGCCCCGTCTTTTTGCGGCGCTACGCCGCGAAGACCGCCGTCCGATCCAGGAGATCATGGGCCGCACGCCTGACATCCCGGAAAATTGCCAATGGGGGATGTTTCTCAGAAATCATGATGAGCTAACGCTCGAGATGGTCACTGACGAGGAACGCGACTACCTTTACGGAGAGTATGCAAAAGATCCGCGGATGCGCCTGAATGTCGGTATCCGCCGGCGGCTCGCGCCGCTTTTGGACAACAGCCGCCGCCGGATAGAGCTGCTGCACGCATTGCTTTTCAGCCTGCCGGGAAGCCCGTTTCTTTATTACGGGGATGAGATCGGAATGGGCGACAACGTGTATCTGGGTGACCGCGACGGCGTCCGGACGCCGATGCAATGGTCGCTGGACCGGAATGCGGGCTTTTCGCGTGCCGATTTCGCGCAGCTTTATTTTCCGGTGATCATGGACCCGGTTTACGGGTACCAGGCGGTGAACGTAGAGGCGCAGAAGCGGTTCGACACTTCGCTGCTGCACTGGATGAGGCAGTTCATCCACCAGCGAAAGCGGCACAAGGTCTTTGGACGAGGGTCGTTTCGAATGATCGATCCGGACAACAACTCGATCTTTGCATTTGCCCGCGAATGGGACGGCGAGATCGCGCTCTGCGTTTTCAACCTTTCTCAATATCCCCAGCCGACCGTGCTCGACCTGGAGCGTTATGTCGGCCTGACGCCGATGGAAATGTCGGGCAACACGATGTTCCCTAAGATCACGGACAGTTCCTATCAACTGGCGCTGGCGCCGCTGGGATTTTACTGGTTTTTGCTGCTCGGCGGGGCCGATGAAACGGAGGGTGCATGACGGACCCGCAATGTCTCAGCGGCGGTATCGACATCTCGATACCGCTCCGTTTTAACGGTCCGCAGCCGAATGCCTATGGCGTCGAACGGGCGATGTCAGAGCCGGTGCGTGCCGGCGATCTGGTCGGCGACACGCGGCAAGGCGGAAGCGTCAACTTTGAACAATACACTTTCATCCCGCACTGCAACGGCACCCACACAGAGTGCGTCGGGCACATTACGAACGAGCGCATCTCCGTTCGGGATTGCCTTAGAGGTGTGCTGATTCCCGCGATTCTTATAACGGTCGAGCCCGGTTCTTCCGCCGGCGACTTGGTCATTGATGCCGAAGAGCTTGATGCAAAGCTTTCCGTATTTGAGGAGGACGATGTGAACGCGTTGATCTTGCGAACCGTGCCTAACGTAGCGGACAAGCTCACGGCACAGTATGGTGAATCAAACATCCCGCCTTACTTCACTGCGCAAGCGATACGGATGTTAACGGCCCGGGGCTTTACCCACTTGCTCGTCGACATGCCATCCATCGACCGCATATTCGACGACGGCAAACTCATCAATCACCGGATCTTTTGGAATGTGGAAGAGGGAAGTTTTGAAACGAACCCGGACACTCGCATCAATTCAACGATTACGGAACTTATTTATGTCCCCGACGAGATCCCGGATGGTGAATATATGCTTAATTTACAGATCGCCCCGTTCGAGTCGGACTGCGCACCGAGCCGGCCAATACTCTTACCTGCTACTTGACCGCCTCTTGGATCGCTAATTTCAGTTCAGGATACTTGAACTCGAACCCGTTATCTTCCAGCCGCTTAGGGACGACGCGGGAGGAATCGAGGAGAAGTGCATCGCCCATCTCGCCGAAGATCATGTTCACGGCAAACTCGGGCAGAGGCAGGATGGTCGGCCGGTAGAGGACGTCACCTAAAGTCCTTGTGAACTCTTCGTTGGTGACCGGGTTGGGCGAAGTCACGTTCACCGCTCCGCGGATGTTCTCATTTTCAAGAGCGTAAACGATCGCACGGATCTCGTCGTCGAGCGAGACCCAGCTCATCCATTGCTTGCCGCTGCCGACGACCCCGCCAACGCCGAACTTGAACGGGGTGAGCATCGTGCCTAGAGCACCGCCGTCCTTGCTCAGCACGATACCGGTGCGGAGAAGCACCGTGCGGATCCCGAGGTCCTCGGCACGCCGCGATTCCGCTTCCCATTCTTTGCAAACTTCCGCTAGAAACGTGTCGCCCGCCGTGCTGGCCTCGGTCATTACATCGTCGCCGCGGTCGCCGTAAAAACCGACGGCCGACCCGGCAATAAATGTTCTTGGCGGCTGTTTAAGTTTCGCGAAAAGCTCGATCAGGCGCCGCGTTCCGTCGACACGGCTATCCCGTATCGCCTTTTTCTTTTCCTCGGTCCAACGCAGCCCGCTGATGCTCTCGCCGGCGAGATTGATCGCGGCGTCGAGGCCCTCAAGCCGCGGCAGGTCGTCCTCGCGGAAGCCCTCGTCCATCGACCACTGTACGAAGTTCTCATTGCGCGGCTCGCTCCGCGAGACAAAGATCATCTCGTGCCCCTTCGCTTTCAGCGCGTCGCGCAATGCGGTGCCGATGAGGCCGGTTGCCCCGGCGATCAGGATCTTCATTTTACTTACCCCCTCGCAGATCTCGATAGACCATTGTCGAAAGCAGCTTTATCTCGCGATCGGT
>JAEWBM010000186.1 GCA_023391155.1 Acidobacteriota bacterium | reverse complement strand
ATCGCCTGCGATATCTGGGCTATGGCCTGGGCCTCGGCGCTTGCGGCGGTAAGACGGGCCTGTGCGGCGCCTTCAGCGTCGAGAATGGCCGACTGCTTGTTACCTTCGGACCGCGTAACGGCGGCTTGCTTTTCGCCCTCGGCACGCGTGATCGCGGCCTGCTTGTCGCCCTCTGCCTGAAGGATAAGGGCGCGGCGGTTGCGCTCGGCCGTCATCTGTTTTTCCATCGTGATGCGGACGTCTTCGGGCGGATTGATGTTTTTAACGTCAACACGTGTGACCTTGACGCCCCATTTGTCCGTGGCCTCATCCAGGATCAACCGCAACTTGCCGTTTATCTGGTCGCGGTTCGAAAGCGTGTGGTCGAGGTCCATATCGCCCATTACGGAACGCATACCGGTGATCGTCAGTTGGACGATCGCACCGACGAGATCGGCAACCTCATAAACCGCCTTCGTCGCTTCTGTAATTTGCCAATAAACAACTGAGTCAACGTTTATCGTAACGTTATCGCGGGTGATGACCGGCTGCGGCGGCATATCGATATACTGCTCGCGAAGGTCGATCATCGTCGTTCCGGGCCGCAAATTTGACCAATAAACGGCTCGCGGAGATTCAAAGAACGGTACAATGATGTTCAAACCGCTGGATGCGACGCGATGAAAGCGCCCCAGCCGTTCGATAAGCAGGACGCTGGATTGCGGTACGATCTTTATCGTCTTCCACGCCACGATCAGCAGCGCGATCCCTAAGAAAAATAAAAACATCAGGCCAAGTCCGCCAAAGATTGGGTCCATCTCATTCCTCCGGTCTACGAGTGTGTCGATACGAATATAAACTATTTTTCGATTTTTCGGGAATTGCGGATTCTTACGGTGTGTCCGCATTTGCGAACGGAGCGCGTTTAAATTGTTGAAAGCATGATACGAACTGAAAGTCTTCTTCGCGTATCAAGGTGGAAGGAACGGAACATTTAGACGGCACGGGCCGTATGGAATTCGGAATCACTTGACAACTGAACGGAACGCTCGGAGGGTGGCACAGTTATCTTTTTTTATCTTACCCATTGTCCCCAGGTCTTCTTCTTGATCTTACCCTAGCCGCCAGACGGGCGTTTCGTTTTTGTTGTCTTTCTGCAATCTGCACTTCCCATTTCTCAACTCTCAATTTACAAAGCTATAATTCATCCCAATATGCCGGTAACCATTTCGGACATCCGCGAGGCGCGGGAGCGCATTCAGGGCGTTATAAACCACACGCCGATGGTCCAGGACGCCATTCTCGGTGCCAGACTCGGTGGACATGCTTTGCTAAAGGCCGAAAGCCTGCAGCGGGCCGGTAGTTTCAAGATCCGCGGGGCCTATAACAAGATCTCACAGCTAAGCCCGGAAGAGCGCGACCGCGGTGTTATCACGGCATCCGCGGGTAATCATGCCCAAGGCGTCGCTCTCGCCGCAAAGCTTAACGGCATCAGGGCAACGATCGTGCTGCCCGTTTTCGCGCCGCTGACAAAAATAATGGCGACGAAGGCTCACGGTGCCGACGTCATCATGCACGGCAACACATTTGACGAGGCCGTCGAGCACAGCCGCGAGTTGCAAAAGGAACACGGCTTTACATATGTTCACGCTTTCGATGACGACCTGATAATCGCGGGCCAGGGAACTATCGGGATGGAGATCGTCGAGTCGGCCCTCGATGTGTCGACCGTCGTCGTCCCTATCGGCGGGGGCGGGATAATCAGCGGGATCGCGACGGCGATCAAGGAGCTTAAGCCGGGGGTTCGCATTATCGGGGTTCAGGCGGAGAACGTTGCTCCGGTGAATTTATCGCTCAAAGCCGGGCATCCGGTTGAGGCTCCCTATAAACAAACGATCGCGGACGGCATTGCGATCAAGCGGCCGGCCGAACGCACGCTTGCGATCATAAAAGACAAGGTCGATGAGGTAGTCGAGGTCTCGGAAGAGGAGATCGCCGAGGCTATCTTTCACCTGGCGCAGAACGCACATCTGGTCGTTGAGGGCGCCGGGGCCGCCGGCGTTGCCGCATTGCTGAGCGGCAAGGCTAAGGTCGGTGAAAACGAAACCGTTTGTGCCGTTCTTTGCGGCGGTAATATCGACGGCAATCTGCTGGCCCGGGTCATCGAGCAGGTACTTGTCCGCCGGGGGCGTTACATCATCCTGAAAGTGCTCGTGCCTGACCGTCCGGGATCTCTAGCCGGGATGCTCGAGATCGTTGCCGAGCTTCACGCGAACGTGATCGAGGTCTATCATCAGCGGGCCATCTGGCTTGCGCCGCTTGGCAGCGTCGGCATCGAGACGATCCTCGAGGTTCGCGACGAAGAGCACGGCAACGAAGTGCAGGAGCGGCTTCGTAAGGCCGGATACTACGTCGAGCAGGCCGGCGATGACTGGCGCGGATAAAAAGCGCCCCTAACTACGCAATAAAACCACAACCCGAACCGCACGGCGGAACGCCGCTTGCGTCAATATAATCGTCTGGAGGTAACGTGTATGAATAACGAACTCAAGACGATCACATCAAAATGGGAAAACGAACCGCGCGAATCCGCAGAGCGACTTATCGAGGAATATGGTGAGCCTAATGAATTTACGGAGTCGCGATTCACTTGGTTCAACACGCCCGACGGGTGGAAACGTACGATATTAAAGAACGATCCCGTCGAGCATCACTTTCCCGATACGCATAAGGACTTTCTGACGCAATGGATCCATTACAAAGTGCCGGTCGAGATGTTCTCAAAGCTGGCCGAGTATGACGGAAGCGTGGTAGTCGACCGCACGCGCGGCGAAATGTCGGCCACATGCGGCGGCACGTCGATGAATTTTGTCGCGATCAATCTCGCACATGACATTGTAAGAGGGAAAAGGACCGTCGACGAGGCTAGGGAGGAGTATACCAAGCTCTATAAGGCATTTAACGAGGGCGAACATCCGCCTTACACAAAGGAATTTCAGTTCGATCTGCCCACGGGCGGGACGGCTGACCCTGATGTGAAGACAATGGGAGCAGCAGGTTAAAGATCCGCGTCCACACCGGAGGATCGAAGGCCGTCGGAGCACATCCGGCGGCCTTTGTTTTGCGAATATATATCCTCCGCGAAGCTTTTCTTTGACGGGGGGCGAAAATGATATATATTAAAGGCCTCCATACAACTTGATGTGCCCACATTGGGAGTTAGCGGCCCTGTAAATTTCCTCAGCTTTACGGGTGGAGGCAACGGAAAATGGCTCCTCTACTTGCACAATGTACCTATTGCGGGA
>JAEWBM010000113.1 GCA_023391155.1 Acidobacteriota bacterium | reverse complement strand
TAGGGGGCGTAAACCAAAGGCGTGTCGTTAGCCCTAAGCTCGTGCGTTTCCCCGCTCGGCAAATGAATGGTTAGTCGCTTGACCGATGCGTTCTGGTTATAACTTGGCGGGGCATTGGGACACAGATCGGCAGCAGGATTAAATGGGAGGCCCTGATCGTTATAAAGATTATTCATTCCTGTGTATTCGATATAAGGCACCGCCAGGCTCGTAGTCCAGCCAGATGCAGAGTTCTCACCATACTTCGCTTCGTTAACCGTGCGGCAGCCGCCCGTGACTATCCCGCCTTCGGTATCGGATATGTAATCCATCCGCCAGAGTTTGGATGAGTAACTCAGAGAGATCGGCACGTTTATGCCGCGTCCAGGGTAACTGCCGAGCGGAATACTGATCTCCATTCCCAGCGTTGACGGATTGACACGACCGGAACCCTTTAGAGCCTGATCCGTCGCATTCTCGGTATGCTGTTGACCAAAAACATTAGCCAACGACATCAGTGTTATAAAGCTGGTCAAAACTAAACTTTTCATGTTCGGAGCCTCTTTTTTATTCAGATCTTGCCCTAGTGATTGGAGGAACGCATCGGCATTAGACTACCTTCGGTAGTAAGCGGGAACCGGAATGTCGCCGGTGGTGCCCCAGGCTTCGTCGCGGGGTTGGCCGTTTGAGCTTTGCTTTATGTACCAATGGCCAAGCGTGTTCTTAGGTGAATCGACGGGCCGCCAAACGGCGATGTCGACAAGGCCGTCTCCGTCGTAATCGTTCGGGACGGCGATGTCGCCGGCCTGCTCCCACGCGGTGGTTTGCGTCACTGAATCGGAAGTACGGCGGATGATCCAGTTGGCCCCGTTGCGGATCGCGAAATCAGCACGGCCGTCGCCGTCATAATCGGCGCTGACGGGGTTGGTGCTGGTCACCGTGAAATTGAAAGTTTCGAGTGAGCCGGTCGAACTTCGGAGACAATAGAAGGTGTTGGCCGATGCACGCCAGACCGTCATGTCAGCACGTCCGTCGCCATCGTGATCGGCAGGGAACGGTGTGTCGGTGGTTAATCCGAACTGCTGATACCATGTCGAGCCGTCAGAGCTTTGCAGGATGTACCACGTTGCGTTGCCGCTGGAGGGGGCGTTCTTGCGATAGACGGCGATGTCGGTCTTTCCGTCGCCGTCAAAGTCGGCCGGGACCGGAGTGTCGCTTGAAACCCCATAGGGGACTACGTACCAGCTGCTGTCGCTGCTCTTTAGGATGTACCAGGTCGCATTGCCCGCCGACGGATCGTCCTTTCTGAAGACCGCGAAGTCCGTTTTACCATCACCGTCATAATCGCCCGGGACCGGAACGTCACCGTTGCCGCCCCACTGCACGGTCACCTGTTGAGAACCCGGGCCGCCCAGCACCCACCATTGGCCAGTCGACGGACGCCACACGGCGAGATCGGCGGGCGGTGCCGCATTGGCCCCGGCATCCTCGACCGCCAACAGCCGCGAACCCGCATAGATATATTCTTTGCTGAGCTGGGGAGTCGGCGTCGGGCTGGGGCTGACAACAAAGGGGTTGATCGCCGACAGCGCCGACCGCTGTTCGGGCCGCAGCCGGTTCTGCTCGCGGGCACTTTCCTGCGTCTGCTTCATCACCGCTCCAAAACCTCCGACGGCAAGCACGGCAATGATCAGTACCGCCCATTTGCGGCCGCGGAAAAGGCCAACGGCACGGGCGGCACGGCTTTGGCTCTCGGTAGGGGCGTCGGGCTCAATTTTTCGTTTGGACATTTGTTTGTTTAGCTAATTGACGGACGGAATGGCTCGGAGACATTGCGGGCGCTCGCATGCCTGATCAATGCGGCGGGCCTGCACGTGATTTTTCGAATGACATTCGGGCTCCTTGGCCCTCCACCGACCGGTGACCTATAGGGGACGAAGTGGGCGGCTGTTGTTCGATTGGTTACTGCGGTGGAACGTTCAGCAGGACTTCGAAAGAAAATTGATGGCTACCAACTTACACCCATGTATCGAATCAAGTCAAGACTTTTCTTTGCCGGGGGATGGGATTGAGCGGGGTTTGCCTGCGTTCAACCATCGTCGCGGTCTCCTTTGCACGTGCGCGAGGTTCCGTTGCACCTGCATCGCGTTCGTTTGCACGTGCATTGCGTTCGTCTGCACGTGCATTGCGTTCGTTTGCACGTGCATTGCGTTCGTCTGCACGTGCATTGCGTTTGTATGCAGGTGCATTGCGTTCGTTTGCAAGTGCATCGCGTTTGTATGCAGGTGCATTGCGTTCGTATGCACGTGCAACGCGTTTGATTGCACGTGCAACGCGTTTGATTGCAGGTCTTTGTGTCGGCCAAAACCCCTTTGGTTAGATCGTTTACGGCGTTCTGTAACGCATTGATACGGATAGCAGGTAACGCAAGGCAAGATTCGATCGCCTTGTCGGGGCTAAAGCCCCTCCTTGAGTTTTTTCGCGATCTAAACCCCGGGCGGAAGCCCGGGGCTATCAAAAATGAGAGTGGAGAATGGAGAATATGCTCCCCTCCTGGATAGGAGGGGTGGCCCTTTAGGGCCGGGGTGGTAGAGAGTGTGGTGATTCGAGAAGTTGATTAGTGTGGACCGTTTCCACCACCCCGCCGCTTCGCGTCTGCCCCTCCTGTCCAGGAGGGGAGCTGCGAACCGCGGTTCTCCACTCTCAACTTTGACCTTATCAACGTCCCGCAAACCGCCCGCCGTTCTGGCCGACGATATAGCTGGTCTTTGCTCGGACGACCAGGCCGGGACGTTGCACCTGTACCCGGATCTGTTTCCGGTCGCCGGGATTTCCCGGGTCCGCGGGATAGTAGCCGAGCGAGTACTGCCGCCTGAGTTCCTCGGCGATTCCGGCGAATGCTGCATCCAGGTTATAGAGCGTGTCGGCTTCGAAGGGCCTGCCGCCGCTGTTCTTTGCGAGCGTTTCCAGGTAGTCTTTGCCGCGGGCATATTCACCCGGGCTGGTGCCGGCGCTGCCGCCTCCGCCGCCCATTGTTATCGTGCCGCCGCCGAGAATGACGCCGAGAACATCTCCCCAGCCGCCGCCGCGTCTTGACGTCGGCCCGCGATATACACCGCCGCCGGTCGATCGTCCGTAATCGCGCTGCGTGTTATAACGGATCGGATATATAAGGACATCAGATTCCTCCGCGTCTTTAACCGTGCTCTCAAAATTTGCCCGGCGAGATGTCGTGTCGACACCGTCGGTGAATATGACCACGGCCTTCCGGCCCTCGATCAGCGAAAGCTCACGATTTAGCACCCGGTCCATCGCTGTGTAGATGCTGGTGCCGTTCCCCCACTGGGCACGGCGGATCGCGGTATGCAGCTGGGCACGGTTGTTCGTCGCCCGCGTCAGGATGTGAAAGTCCTCGTCAAAGGCAACGACCATTACCTTATCCACCGGCCGCAGCTGATCGACAAAGGTGATCGCCGCCTGATGTATCTGATCTATCTGATATGCGGTTGACGGGCTCACATCGATCATCAGCACGACCGTAAACGGCTGTTCGACCGACTGGAAGAACCCGACCTCCTGCTCGATGCCGTTCTCGAATATCTTAAAGTCCCGCTGCATCAAGCCCGATACGAATCGGCCGTTACGGTCAAGTACCGAGACCGGCATCGTCACCAGGTTGGTCTCGACCTTGATCACGTCGTCGTCCTCATCGGGCGCAGCCACCGGAACTTCCACTTGCCGGTTGTCGCCCTGAAGCACCGGCGGCCGGCGATTCGGGTCCTGATACGGAACCTGTTCATCGTAAACGGGCGGCGTCGGCGAAGGAGTGGCCGCGACACGCGGACGAGTTGAACGGTTTGATTGCCCGGGAACAGCGTAGATAAGCATCCCCAGGCAGATAAGCGCTAGCGCAAGCCTTTTCATAATTTCATTCTCCGAACGCAATTGTGCTTTGGGGAAAGCTAATAGCTGTATGATTTAGGAACAGTCGTTTGAGTTGCTACCTAAATTTCATTTAGCGCAGTTACCGCGAGGGAATGAAAACGACGCCGCACGCTGTTGATATTCACAAAAGGCAATGGGTGGGCGTGAGTTCGGTTGGTGAGCAGAATAAACACCCGCTCGTTGACCGTGTCTATCCACAAGCTGGTTCCCGTAAACCCATTGTGCCCAAAGGCTTCCGAGGGAAGGTCGGGCCCCGCCGTGGAATCCGCCGTTGAGGCTAGCTGAAATGCGATTGAACGGTCCTCGTTCATGCCCTTTGTGTAATTTGTGCGAAAAAGTTGGCACGTCTCCGGTCCCCAAAGAGTTGTGTGGTCGGGAAGGAACTGGAGTGCGATTCTGAAAACGTCTGCCGCCGTGGAAAAGAGCCCCGCGTGCCCCGCGGCCCCGCCCATAAAATAAGCGTTCCCGTCATGCACCTCGCCGCGGATCAGGTAGTCGCGGAATTTGCCGGAGGTCTCGGCCTCCGCTCCGTTGATGTACCCTTGCTCGATGCAGGTCCGCTTTTCGTATTCGTTTCCAAGTTCACTGGCGGCTATGCGGCCGAAGAGTTTCGTCGGCGGATTGAAAAAAGTGTCATTCAATCCTAGCGGTTCAAATATCTTTCTGGTTGCGATCTCGGCGAGTCCCTTGCCGGAAGCCGCCTCTATGATCGCCGCGACCAGTATAAAATTCAGGTCGCTGTAAACAACGCCCGCTGAAGGTTCCGGTTCCGTTGCAAGAATGCGTTCGAGGACTTGCTCCGGTGAATCCGCCAAAAGGTAAAACGGCCGCCATGCGGGCAGTCCGGAAGTGTGGGTAAGAAGTTGCTGCAAGCTGACCGCGGAAAGCCCGGCCTTTGCGCCGCTGAAATGATCTGCCACGCGGCCATTCAACGTGAGAACCCCGTCTTGGACCAGAAGCGCCGCCAATAGGCCCGTCACCAACGGCTTTGTCAGGCTCGCCAGGTCATAGATCGTGTCAAGGGTCGCCTCGATCCGATCCGGAGCCACGGCCGCAAGGCCCAGCGCATCCTGAAACACGATCTCGCCTTTCTCCCCAACAAGATAGACCGACGACGGAAAATCGTGCGCTTCGATGCGTTCCTGCAAAAACTCCGAAATGGCCTTGTTCTTTAGCAAATGCTTAGACCCACCGTCTCACCGTCTCCCCGTCTCGCCGTCTCATGCGCGGCCTGAGACGAGACGCGCCCCTCACACGTTCAACATTGTCCGGTGCGCATCGATCCGTTCCAAAACTCCAACCGCCAGCTCCAATGCCCGACGCCCGTCCTCTCCCGTGACGGGCGGCTCCTGCCCGCCTTCGATAGCATCCAGAAACGCAGTGATCTCGGCCCTCAGCGGCTCGACATCGTCTATCTCGAGCCGGTCGATCGATATCCCCAGCAGCGGGTGCGACGCCTCCGGATTGAGTGACGTCAGGGACGCAAATTTCGTTGCGTAATCGAGCACGACGTACGCGTTCGTCTGATAGAACCGCGTCTTTCTGATCTTCTCTGTTCCGATCCGCGACGCCGTGATGTTCGCCACCGCCCCGTTCTCGAATTCGATCCTCGCATTCGCCGCATCGACCTTGTCCGAGATCACGGGGATCCCCACCGCGCGTATCTCGCTCACCTTCACGTCCGCCCCCACCAGCCACTGCACGGCATCCAGGTCGTGGATCATAACGTCGAGAACCACGTCCACATCCAGCGATCGGTTCGGAAACGGCGACACACGGTGGATCTCGAAATAGAGCGGGTTGGTGACCCGCGGCCGGAGCGCGACCATCGCGGGATTGAACCTCTCGAGCTGCCCGACCATCAGCTTCGCTCCCGATGCTGCCGCGGCCGCGATCATCTTGTCCGCTTCGGCCAGCGTAGGAGCGATCGGCTTTTCGACCAATACGTGGACGCTGGCTTCGAGAAACGCGCACGCTATCTCGCAATGCGTTTCCGTTGGTGTCGCTATCGAAACCACATCGGCCCTGCCCACCAGCTCGCGCCAATCCGTGAAAGATTCGCCACCGTGCTCGGCCGCTATCTTTTCGGCCGTTTCCCGGTCGATATCGCACGCCCCCAGGTATTCGACCCTGCCTTCCGCGGCAAGCTCCGAATAGTTCCGCGCGTGGTGCCGCCCCAGGCTTCCCACACCGATCGCCGCCGCTCTCAATTTTCTATTTTCACTCATTATTTGAACCCCGGGTTGATTTCGCCGATACTGATATTTTCAGCCAAGTCCCAATAAATGACAAAGATGGAACGCTCCGCCGGCCTGCTCAGTTCACGCAGATTCTTGCTGCTCTTCGCGCTCGCGACGGTGGCGTTGTATCTTTTCGGCCTCACCGTATCGCTGCTCGGGCCCGACGAACCCCGTTACGCCCAGGTTGCCCGAGAGATGTTCGAACGCGGCGATTGGGTCACGCCGACACTCGGCGGTTTCCACTGGTTCGAAAAGCCCGCGCTGCTCTATTGGCTGCAGATCTCGTCGTATAATCTATTCGGAGTCAACGAGTTTGCCGCACGTTTCGGCTCTGCCCTGTTCGGACTCGGCACCATTTTCTCTCTCTGGATGCTCGGCCGGATCGGCATGCAGAATAACGGCCGGGACGCTTCATATCCCGGGTATCTCTTAATCATCGCCGCCTCTACCTTGGGCCTGATTGTCTTCTCACGAGGCGCCAGTTTCGATATCATTCTAACCTTCCCGATCACGGCGTCGCTCGTAGGCTTTTTCGCCTACGATCAGGGCCGCGACAGCCGCACCCGCTATGTGGGGCTGGCAGCCTTTTATTTTTTTATGGGCCTTGCGGTGCTCGCAAAAGGGCTGATCGGCTTCGTTTTCCCATTTGCGATCGTCGGTTTATATCATCTGTTCCGGCGGCAAATGCCCAAGCCGTCATTAATTATCAGCCTTTTCTGGGGATCGCTTCTCGCCGTGGCGGTCGCCGCCACCTGGTACTTACCGATGTACCTAAGGCATGGCTGGGAATTCATCGACGAGTTCTTTGTACAGCATCATTTCCAACGCTATACGTCGAACAAATACCTTCACCCCCAACCCTTCCACTTCTTTTTCTGGGTCCTGCCGCTGATGACCATCCCGTGGATCCCGTTCTTTTTCATTTCAGCATGGCGCTCGATCCGTCGAGCATATCCGTTGACACCGGCGGCGTCTGTCGATCCACTGTCGGCTTTCGTCTGGGCATGGATGCTGGTGCCGCTTTTCTTCTTCTCATTCAGCGGGTCGAAACTTCCGGGTTATATACTTCCGGCGGTTCCGGCCGCGATCGTCATCGCGTCGTTCAGCACGTATCGCTTTGCACAAAAACGCCCGCGCAACTCTGCGATCGTAAAGGGCCTCGCTGTCGCTACGTTTGTGGTGATCGCGGCCATCATCGTTTTTGCTCTTCCCCGGTTCGCCGACGCCGATTCTGTTGAGAGGTTGATCCGCGAAGCCGACGAAAAGGGGTACGCGTCGACTCCGGTGGCGGGGTTCTTAACGATCTCCCATAATGCGGAGTTCTATGCCGCGGGCAGGGTGCTGCGTAACGCCGACGGTACCCAAAGGCGCCTTGCGGGCAACGCAGAGGTGCCCCCGACGATCGCCGAAGCCGGTGGCGGGGCGATACTGCTGCTCGTCAGGCCTGAGCAGCGCCATCATCTGGAGAATGACCCGATGTTGAACACAGAATTGATCGCGGAAAACGGTGAGATGGAGATCGTCGCCGTCTCGCTGCGCTGATCATTCTTCTGTGGCTCTTCGTACCCGATCCATCAGGGCCGCTCCGCGGCCCGTCTCCGGAACGGCCTCGCAGTAGATCGTTTCTATACCCGCTCGATCGCATTTTCGAAAGAACTCGAACAACCGGCGGGCGTAGTCATCTACGCCGTCGCAGATCTCCATGACCCGTGCTTGCCCCGTGGGCTGGGTTATTCCGATAAAAGCCGCAGCCTCTCCCGGCCCCGGCGAAAAAGCTTCCCCCGCATTTACGATCACGACCCTTGCTCGGGGGGAATAGTGGCGATGCCGCATTCCGGGGCTCGCGATCACGCCGTCGATATCCGTGTGAACTTCGACCCCGGGAACCACTTCTCGCAACTCTTCCAATGACACCGCACCCGGCCGCAACAGCACCGGCGGCTCTTTTGTGCAGTCAACAACCGTCGATTCCAAGCCGATCTCGGTGCTTTCGCCTTTTAGGATGCAGTCTATCCGGCCGTCGAGATCCTCAAGAACTGCTTCCCACGTCGTGGGGCTTGGCCTGCCCGAAAGATTTTCCGAAGGGGCGGCGATGGGTGTCCCGCAAAGCGAAATGAACTCGCGTGCCAGATCGTTGCCGGGCATCCTGACGCCGATCGAATCGAGCCCGGCGGTGGCGATGTCCGGCACCGCCTCCGTGCGTTTCACAACCACGGTCAGCGGGCCCGGGAAAAACCGCTCCATCAGCCGCTGTGCGCTGTCACTCACCTCTTCCGCGAGCATCGCCATTTGTTCGGGCCGCCCGATGTGCGCGATGAGGGGATTGTCCTGCGGTCTGCCCTTGGCTTCAAATATACGCCCGAGGGCTTCCCGGTTGAAGATGTCTGCCCCAAGACCGTAAACGGTCTCCGTCGGAAACGCCGCGAGTCCCCCGCTTCGGATAACCTCGGCCGCCTCGCGCGCCGAATCTGTAACGATGGTCTTCATCCCCGAAGCAGTTTCTACTAACCGCGCCCCGGTTGCAAGAGGGGGCTAAAACATTATGCAAAACCTCGCGCCTAAGCCGTCATTTATCATGTGAGCAATATCGGGCTCGCACTAATGAAAGGAGGAATTAAGGCAATGATCACTACAATTAATATAATCGCAATACTTATCGGCCTGCTTTTGCCTGCGGTACAACGCTAACCCCTTGATCGTTTGGCACCGATGCCCGTTGCCCCCTCGCGGCAGCGGGCATTTTTCTTTGTTTCGGCCCCGCTGCGGTAAACTTTAAATATGACGCTTGAGGAGAAGCTCAAAAACCTCACCACCCAGCCGGGCATTTATATTCACAAAAATGCCGCCGGCAAGATCATCTATGTCGGCAAGGCAAAGAATCTCCGCAACCGCGTCCGTTCTTATTTTCAGGCATCACGCAATGTCGACCTGAAGACCCGCCAGCTCAAAAGGCTGATCGCCGATTTCGAGTACATCGTTGTCGACAATGAGGTTGAGGCCTTGGTGCTCGAATCGAACCTGATCAAAAAGCACAAGCCGCGTTTCAACGTGATGCTCAAGGATGACAAACAGTACCCGCATCTGAAGCTCACAAACGAACCGTTCCCAAAAGTAGTTCTAACGCGCAAGGTCGTCCGCGACGGCGGGCACTACTACGGCCCGTTCCTGCCCGTGAACCTTGCGCGGAAAACACTCAACCTGATCAACCGGACGTTTCAGCTGCGCACCTGCGATATCGAGATCGACGGCAAATTGCCGCGGCCCTGCCTCGAATATCACCTCAAACGCTGTCTCGGCCCATGTGTCAAAGGGCTCTGCACGCAGGACGAATACGTCGAGGCCGCCCGCGACGTCCGTTCCCTGCTTGAGGGCCGCAACAAGGAGCTTGCCGCCGACCTCGAGCGGCGGATGTGGCACTATGCCGAGCAGGACAAGTTCGAGCTGGCAGCAAAGTTCCGCGATCTGCACCGCACCGTTCTGCAGCTCGGCGACCAGCAGAAAATGGCGATCACCGCCGAGCGTGACATCGACATCTTCGGCTTTTACCGCGAGCGCCAGCGGCTCGCTCTGCAGCTTTTCACGATGCGCGAGGGGCGTATCGTCGGCCGGCGTGAGTTCTTTTGGGAAGATCTGCCGGAGGACGATTCGTTCGATGCATCGGAGTTTCTCGGCGAGGTCCTGGTACAGTATTACTCGACCGATTTTGTCCCGATGGAGATCCACGTCCCGAACGATTTCGAAGACCGCGAGGTGCTGGAACAGCTTTTGACCGAGCGAAAGGGCCGCCGCGTCCGCATTCTTAATCCCAAACGCGGGCCGAAAAAAGAGCTGGTCGCCCTTGTCGAGAACAACGCACGCGTTGCATTTGAACAGCGATTCCGCGTCCTTAAACCCGACGCCAAGAAAGTGCTTGGTGAGCTGCAGGAGATACTCGAGCTGTCATATTTCCCGGACAGGATCGAGTCCTTCGACATCTCAAACATCTCCGGCGCCGAGAATGTGGCGGGGATCGTGGTCTTCGAGAACGGAAAACCCGCTCGCAACGAGTATCGGCGGTTCATCATCCGGACGGTGGAGGGGTCAAACGACTTTGCCTCTATGAACGAGGCGGTCTATCGACGTTACCGGCGTGCGCTTGATGAGCACAAACCGCTTCCTCAGCTAATTTTTATCGATGGCGGCAAGGGGCAGATATCCGCGGCGGCCGCCGCCATGCAGGCTCTCGACCTGGAACAGATCATGATCGTCGGCCTCGTCAAACCGCCTCGCAAACATACCGAGATCTCGCACCTACTTATCTTTGGGCGCGAAGACCGGCCGATCCCGTTCGACCGCAATTCCCTCGCTTTCCGCCTCATCCTCCAGATCCGGGAAGAGACACACAAGACCGCGGTCGAGTTTCACCGCAAGCGTCGCGAGAAGCGAGACTTTTCATCCGAACTCACCGAGATCCCCGGAGTCGGCGAAAAGCGTAAGCTCAAGTTGCTGAAGAATTTCGGTTCGATCGAGCGTGTGGCTGCCGCAGCCGCGGAAGAACTCTCTCCGATAGTGGGCCCGCGGGCCGCACGCCTGATAATCGAGCATTTCGAGCGTCAGCGTGAGCTTGCGAACGGGTCAAACAAAACCTCCTAAAAGAATAAAGGAGCGGTGCCATACGGCATTGACATTCCCTCTCGAGTGGACTATTTTTCCACTAATTCAACCCACCTTTCGCACTACGAACCGGGGCTTCGCAAAATTCTTTCTGAGGAGTTCTGTACAATGATCAAACGAATAGTCTTGGCCGGGCTCGCCGGCGGGATCACCTATTTTATCCTGGGATTTCTTATTTACGGGATGCTGCTCGAAGCGACGGTTATGCGGCCGAATATGAATGAGTATGCGGGCCTGACGAAGGAAATGCCCGACTTCGTGCCGCTTATCCTCGCCAATTTAATAAGCGGGCTATTGTTCGCTTACATCCTCGATATTGCCGGGGCTCGGACATTCGCATCCGGGGCAAAGATCGGGGCGATCGTGTCGTTCCTATGGGCATTGTCGACGCAGTTGATGTTTCTCGCCTTTTGGAACCTGCTGAAAAACTATATCCCTTTCGTCGCCGATATTATCGGAGCCACCGTGATGGGAGCGATAGTCGGAGGCGTTGTCGGCATTGTCCTGGGAATGCTGTCCAAAGAGCCGGATGCGGCGTAGCAACCCTACTTTCAGCGAAACGGGGGCAATTCGCCCCCGATCGATTAGGGTTCCTCACATGTTTCCCTGATCCTTACGAACAGCTTTCTGAGCTCCCTGTCCCTCTCCTCGTGATCCTCCATTCGGTCATAGTTGATCGTTGCATTTGCACAGTTCCACCAACCGAATGCCATCGTCTCGACCAAGGCAAACTTTGGCCGGTCCGGCGAGGCGTTCTGGCGGTCAAATATCTGTTTTAGCCTCGCCGGGTCAGAATTCTTCTCCCTCGATTCCAGATTCACCGCAAGCCAGGCATCCGCCAATCGCTCCCCTCCGGCAATTATCGGCTCTGCAAACTTCGTCTTACACTCCTCGGCTCCCTCAAATTCACGGAGCACCGTCGGGTTCTTGTATGCCCGCATCGTGACTGAGGCAAGTTGGTAATATTCCTCAAGTTCCTTTAGCTTTTCTTTCCGAAACTCCTCCCAATATGGGCCGGCGACCTTGAGCCCCTCGAGCATGGCACGCTTTTCCTCGTATTCCCGATCGAGTACAGTCGGGTCGAGAGCCTCGATGTCCTCATACTCCCAAACGGTCGCGCTGTAACTTAGCGGGATAGTCCCCGAAAGCTGAGACAGATTAATAGTGTCCTCGATCTGCTGCCGCGAATAACGCTTGGTGTCATACGTGCCCACGTATTCGCACATCGCGTCTTCCCAGCGGAACTCAGCTTGCTGGCCGAAGACGCCGACGGCCGCGGCCGCCGTTAATAGCATCGAAATAATGATCTTTTTCATAGGATTCGTTCTTAGTAAGACTGACGTTATATGACGGTCTCAACCGCCCGGCTTTGCGGCTCACGGATTAATTCTCAATCAGAGGTAAGCGACCGGAAGGGCCGCGAGTATGATGATCAGAAGATCCGTGAAAAGCTGCGGGGTATGCATCTACATCTAAAATCATACAACACAACGCCTTCTGAAAAGGACGGTACGGAGTTTTGCAGCCCGCAAATTGATTTAATCGCCAAAACGGGTAAGAATGTTGGAGTTTTGATCACCCTTAGGAGGACCTAAATGAAATCTTTATTTGGATTAGGAATGTTGATCTTTGCTCTCTCGTTCTGCAATATCGGCGAGCGGCTGAACGAGCTGCAGAGTGCCGCCGAGGCGACAAATCCCGCCGGCCCGGAAAGCAGCACATCAACGGCCGAAACCGCCACTCTTACCGAAGAACAGGAGAAGATCCTCGAAAACGCGAACCCCATCGAATGGGAAGGCCAGGACATCACTTTCCGGCTTCCCGTCGGTTTCAACAAGATGGATGTAAAGAAGGAATCGTTCAACTACGGTTCGCCCGCGAGCGGCTTTTTGATCGGGACGATCTCGACAATGCCCGCGACCTTCCCATCGGAGACCAGCCTCAAGGCGACTTACGACAGTGCCCTCGAACAGCTCAAACAGGGCAAGTATGAAGATGTCCGCTGGCTCGAGATCGACGGCATTACCGGCGTTGAATGGATAGAGGCGATGCCCGAAGATAAGTCCGGACCGCGGCGACACCAGTGGATCGCGTTTCGGACCTATCAGGGCCAGAACCAGCAGCTCAACATAATGGTATCGACCGACGGCTCGAAGTTCGAAGACCGCCGCGATACCTTTACCGCGATCCTTTATTCAATGAAGATCGCTAAGGGGTAATTTCGCTTTGGTAGTATTAAGAAGGCCTGCCGATGGGGCAGGCCTTTTGATTTTAGGGTGTCGTTCCGGCGGTAAGTTCCTTTTGAAACGCTTTAGAGGCCAAAGCATTGTCAAAGAATTCTAGAAAGCCTGTTACCTTTCCATCTTTGAGAGTAAATATGTGAACCCACGGCGTGGAAAAGCTGCGGCCGGTGTCCTTCACCGTCGATTCAGATTCGCCCAGCACCACAACTTTATCGCCTTGCGCGATAAATTCCTGCGGCTCGAACCTTGAGAATTCTTCCGCGTCCGAAAGATGTTTGAAAAACTCGGCAACGCTATCGCGCCCGGTCCGAGTGCCGGTGTAGGACGCACCCTCTACATTGGGGGTCGTCCAGCTTATTTTTTCATCGAACAGCGACAGCAGCCCTTCGATATTTCCGGTGCCGAAGTGCTCATAACCCTGTTTAACTGCGCTGATATTTTTGTCCTCGTTCATAGAATGCCTCCGCTCGGCTCCGGGTGGCCCCGGGCCGTCAAAAGATCAGGAGAAACGAACTGTAATGAGGACCTACAATATAGCGCCGTTTTGGCCCGGCACCAAAGTTTATGCGGGCGTCGGAGCGTCAGCATGCGGAACAAAGCACTTACGGCAACGAGCTTCGTATTTGTCCGCCGCACCGACCTCGACCCGTTCGTCAGATTCAACCGTGCGCTGGGAATAGTTTGCCGTGCTTCCGCACTTCACACAGATGGCGTGCGTCTTTGTAATAAACTCCGCGATCGACAACAGCTGCGGCATCGGCTCGAAAGGTTTGCCGGTGTAATCCTGATCGAGCCCGGCGATGATCACACGCTTGCCGCCGCGGGCCAGGTCGTTGACGATATCGATGATTCCCATCTCAAAGAACTGCCCTTCGTCTATACCGACGACATGGGTATCGTGCTCGATGAGTTCCACCAACTCGGCCGCGGTATTGACCGGCACCGAACCGTGGGTTTGTCCCGAATGGGATGCGATCTCAGCTCGCGAATATCGCTGGTCGATAACGGGCTTAAATACCTGGACCTTTTGCCGTGCGATGCGGGCGCGGTTAAGCCGCCGGATCAGCTCTTCGCTCTTACCGGAAAACATCGAACCAACGATCACTTCGATCCATCCGGTCCCGTTCTGCCTTACCTTGCGGCGCTCTTCTGTGTTGTCGAAAGTGAGTTCTTCTACCATTGGCGGAGTTCGTCCGGGTGGACGAAACTTCGATTATAATTAACCGCCGCCGATAGCAGAAATGGAACGTAGATCTTTTATGCGATCCGCAGGTCGCGGCCTGTCATCGTCTGCGGAACGGGGATCCCCATTAGCCCGAGCATAGTTGGTGCAATATCGCAAAGCGACCCCTCAGGGCGGACACCGCCGCCTTCGCGGCCAATGATATGAAACGGTACCGGGTTGGATGTCGCCTGCGGATCGGGCTTCCCTTCGCCAGTTATCATCTGCTCGCAATTGCCGTGTGACCCGGTCACGATCGCCGTGGCGCCTCGGGCATTCACCGCTCGAAGCACGCCGCCGAGACAGGTATCGACATACTGAACGGCCTCGACAGCCGCCGTAAGATCGCCGGATTCCGCCGCCAGCCCCGGGGCTGGAAAATTTACGATAAAGAGTCCCGCGGGTTCGGATTCCATCAGCCGGAACAAACGGTCCGCGATCTTGAAACTTTTCATCTCGGGTGCCCCGGCTCGCTCCTCGCTGCTCAGTGTGCCCACGTCGAGAATATGTTCAAATCGGCCATCGACCGGCGTTTCGCAATCGAGTATTCGCCCGACGTGAGCTATACGGTCGGTTTCTGAAATTCGATAATTCGGTACGCCAAACTCGGCAAGGACCGATGATAGACCACCGCCGTCTTCGCCCGTTTGAAATGCAAAGGGCAGCCCGAATGATGCGTCGTATTCCGCGATACAAACGCTATCTACCCGCTGCTCGGCGTTGCCCGGAACCGCGACCGAACGGACCAATTGCCGCATGGTGTCCGCCCTGTGGTTGAAGAAGATAACAAGATCGGCCTCCCGGATCAACCCGCCGTTCTCAGCACCCGTCCCCGTCATCACGACGGGCGACAAAAATTCCTCTGAGATGCCTCTGAGAAAAGAGTTTCGAACGGCCTTGACCGCATCGTCGGCCCGTTCCCCCTCGCCGTGCATCAGCATAGTGTATGCCCGGGCAGTGCGTTCCCAGTTCCCCTCGCTGTCCATCGCGTAATATCGTCCGCAAAGCGACCCGATTCGGCCGCCGCCGATCTCGGCCATCTTTGCTTCTAACGCTTCAACAAAAATATCCGCGGTCCTTGCCGGCACGTCGCGGCCGTCGAGTATCGGGTGCACGAGCGTTTCGTATGCCCCGGCCTCTTTCGTCATCCGCAAGAGAGCGTAGAGCGTCTCTGCCGAGCCATGCACCTCTGAAGAGCTAAGCGTACCGACAAGATGAATTCGTCCGTCCCGACGGACAGCGTCGGCGATCTTGCCGCACAGCACTTCGTTCTTAAAGAAACTGCCGTCGCGAACCGATTCGGCCACCCTGACGCCGATCGTCTTAGCCGGCCGTCCGGCACCGATATTCATATGAGCGGCCTCGGCGTTACCCGGCATGTTTCTCGGCAATCCCACAGCCTCGCCCGACGCTGCGAGCAAACTCCGCGGTGAGCTTCGCGCAATAGAGTCGTAATACGGAGTGTGTGCCTGTGCCAAAGCGTTCCCGTCCTTTGATTCGGCGTGGCCCCAGCCGTCGAGAATTATTAGTGCAAGGTGATCGTTTAGATGGGTCATAGGGATATTATTTCGGGAATGCTGCGACGAGTAGCGGGAAATGCAGCCTGAAATGTGAAGGGCAGAATACCCGCCCCGAACAAGTATTATATCGCAGCCGGGCAGGTGAGGTATAGAGTTTTTTCAGTAGGCGTTCGGGGCCGCGAGCTCCATCCAGCGTTCGGGATGCTTCAGCGGGGTAAAGCCGTACTTTTCATACAAAGTGTGGGCATCGCGCGTGGCAAGCACCCAACGCCGCAGCCCCTGAAGCTCCGGATGCGCAACGATCGCCTCCATCAGCATCTTCCCGATCCCGCGGCCCTGATACTCAGGGATCACAAATACATCGCCGAGATACGCGAACGTTGCCCGATCGCTAACGACTCTTGCAAACGCCACCTGCCGGTCCCCGTCATAGACACCGAAACAGATCGAATGCTCGATCGCCTTTTTCGTTTGTTCAAGTGACCGCTCACGGGCCCAGTAGGATTCTTCGACAAGGAAGCGATGGATCAATCCCAGATCCAAAGCCTTCAGGTCGGTATCGATCCGCAAACTCTCACTCAACATTGTTATCGGACGGGCCTTAAGCAGTTCAATTCGTCAATAAACTCGAAATCGGCGATGTTATAAGTTACGAGAGTGAATGCGCCGCTCAGGGCCGAGGCGGCAATAAGTGCATCGGCCAAGAGCAGACCATGAGAATTTGAGTATCTGTCAACAAGATCGATCGCGATTCGCGAAATGTCGGAGTTGTATGGAAGTAGTGGAAAAGTCGAGAGAAACCTTTTGATAGTTGCTTTCTCCGAATTGGATTTTGAACCTTGGATACACTCGATAAAAACGGTCGTGTCAATTAGGAGTTCTCCGTCAAGCCCCTTCAGAAATTGAACGACCGCAGCATTTGCTTTGAAAACTTCCGAGAAGACATTCGTGTCGATCAAATATCCGCTCATGTAGTCTTACGGTTTTTACTTCGTATTCTTCTCGCTATCTCTTCGGCTGACTCCTCACGATCGGACCAGATCCCAAAAACCTCTTCAAAGGCCTCGTCCCTGTCATCTCGAGTGGGCGCAATTATGTCCGTTCGCTTTCCATTCCGCGAATACGGTTTCAGATCGTCCAGCAATTGCTTTCCAACATTTGTATCGTCGACCCGAAAAAATGCAAAAACGTTCTGGGGTATCTCAACTACAACTTGGCCCATGATAATTCGCAACCTCCATTCCAAATTTTATCACAGTGGCGGCTGCTAAAGGATGTTATCCCAATTGATAAAACGCCCGCATTCCCGGATATCTTGCCGAATCGCCAAGGTCCTCTTCTATCCTGAGCAGCTGATTATATTTCGCGATCCGGTCGCTGCGGCAGAGGCTGCCGGTCTTTATCTGGCCGGCGTTGGTGGCGACGGCGAGGTCGGCAATGAAAGTATCTTCGGTCTCGCCGGAACGGTGCGAGATGACCGCGGTCATATTGTTTGTCCGCGCGAGTTCGATGGCGTCAAGCGTCTCGGTGAGCGTGCCGATCTGGTTTACCTTAATAAGGATCGAATTCGCCGCCCCCTCCTCAATTCCCTTCTCGAGAAACTTTACGTTCGTCACAAACAGGTCATCGCCGACAAGCTGCACGCGGTCGCCGACCTCGTCCGTCAACGCGACCCAACCCTCCCAATCGTTCTCGGCCATGCCGTCTTCGATAGAGATTATCGGGTATTTATCGCACCAATCGGTCCAATATGCCGCCATCTCTTCGGAAGAAAGTTCACGCTTGTCCGATTTTTTGAAAACATACTTCCCGTCGATATGAAACTCGCTTGCCGCGGGGTCGAGTGCCAGCATCACATTTTCGCCCGCCTTATAACCCGCAATGTCGATCGCTTCAAGAATTGTCTCGACCGCCTCTTCATTTGATTTAAGGTTCGGTGCAAATCCACCTTCGTCCCCAACCGAGGTCGAATAGCCGCGTTTCTTGAGTACCTTCTTCAAATTGTGAAAGATCTCGGCACCGATCCTCAACGCGTGCGAAAAATTCTCCGCCCCCGTCGGCATTACCATGAATTCCTGAAAATCCACGTTGTTGTCCGCGTGTGCACCGCCGTTCAAGATATTCATCATCGGCACCGGGAGCGTTTTTGCGTTCGCCCCGCCGATGTAGCGATAAAGCGGTATCTCAAGCGCAGATGCCGCCGCACGCGCGTTTGCCAGCGAAACTGCGAGGATCGCGTTAGCTCCAAGATTTGATTTGTTGACGGTACCGTCCAGCCCCAACATCGTTTCGTCGACCAGCGTCTGATCAAGCGCGTCCAGCCCCTCTATCTCGGGACCGATCTTTTCGATCACGTTGTCGACCGCCTCGGTCACGCCCTTGCCCAGATAGCGCAGCTCGTCACCGTCGCGCAGCTCGACCGCCTCGTTCTCGCCGGTCGATGCACCGCTCGGCACAGCGGCACGGCCCATTGTGCCGTCTTCCAGCACAACCTCTGCCTCGATGGTCGGATTGCCGCGCGAATCCATTATCTCGCGCGCCCAAACAGTTTCAATAAAGCTCATATGCCTCAGTAATTATCTTTAATTTTCGAAAAGAATGATTTTATCCTAAGGAAGGTAAATCCGGTAATCGGGCAGGATTTATTGAGGGCTCGAATCGTCTGAAAGATTGGGCTCAGCCGCGGCTGGGGCTGTACTTTCCATCCGAACGCGCAGCACGCGCCGTTTCGCGGCCTTTTCGATCTTGAATGTATGGCCGTTATAGGGGACCGTGTCGCCCTCATTCAAGATCTGTCCCGCCTCCGCCATAAGAAATCCGGCGATGGTCGTATAGCTTTCGGAAATGGGCAGGTTCAGACCCAACCGCCGATTGAGGTCGCGAACCGCGAGCCCGCCCTCGAGCAAATAGGCGCCGTCGGGCTGCTCGTGGATCTGCTCGTTGACTTCCTCATCGTGCTCGTCATTGATCTCGCCGACTATCTCTTCCAGAAGGTCCTCGAGCGTGATTATCCCCTCGACGCCGCCGTGCTCATCAACGACGAATCCGAAGTGAAATTTTTCCTGCTGCATCTGCCGGAGCACATCCTCGAGCCTTGCCGTGTCCACGACATAAACGGGTTTTTGCATTATCCGCTCGAGCTTGAAGGTCTTTGGCTTCAGCAGGTAAACAAGAATGTCTTTGCTGTGGATCACGCCACGCATATCGTCCATCGACTCGCCGTAGATCGGCAGCCGTGAGTATCCATGCTGGCGAAATGCCTTCACGATCTGTTCGAGCGTACTGTCCTCGGGGATCGCAACGACCTCGGTCCGCGGGATCATCGCCTCTTTTACGGTGGTCTCCGAAAATTCGAATACCTGGTTGATCAGCCGCCGCTCATCTTCATTCAACAGGCCCTTTTCCTGCGAAGCATTGATCAGCTGGCGAATTTCCTCTTCAGAATAGCTCGCGCCGTGTTCGCCCGTGGGCCGCAGCCCAAATGCCCGGGCGGTTTTCGTACCGGCCCAATCCAACAGGCGGATCGGATAATAAAAAACCTTATAAAAGATCTGCAGCGGGACCGCGACAAAATATGAGACCTTTTCCGAGATCTCAAGGGCCGCGGTTTTCGGCGCCAATTCGCCAAACACGATATGTAGAAACGTGATAAAAGAGAACGCGACCGCAAACGAAATTGTGTGGACCACCGCGCCGGACGCCAGGAACGCGAGCCCCGACGCCTGGGCCGCCCACATAAATAACGGGTCGAGCAGCGACGCCACGAAAGGCTCGCCGATCCAACCCAATCCCAAAGACGAAAGCGTAATTCCCAGCTGCGTCGCCGAGATGTACGCGTTAAGGTTGTCGAGCATGCCGACCAGCCGTTTTGCGGCGCGATTGCCCTCTGCCGCGAGCGATTCGATACGCGAACGGCGGACGGCAACAAGCGCGAACTCGCTCGCGACAAAAAAGCCGTTGGCAAGCACAAGCCCGATCACGAGTATCAATCCAAAGACACTCGTCAGCGGGTCTGGCGTTTCGATTATTGCAGAGGATTCCGCAAAGAAAAGCAGCGGGAATAAACTAGCGGGGTCATCCATCGTGAATGATTATTTGTGTATGTTGCCGGCAACACCGGCCACTAAAAAAACTCCTTAAAAACTCGGCCGCCCATCGGGGCATCCATTCGCAAAATTATAGCATAACCCCCGAACCACGGATGCACATAGATAAACACAGATCTGCTTTTCTTTCGTGCCCTTCGCGCTTTTCGTGCCTTGCGTGGATCATTTTAGCCACGAATTACACGAATTTCACGAATCCGGGATCCGCGATTCACGATCCGTCGGTTCCTCTGTCCCTGAAGGGGACAAATTCACTAGCCCGGGGTGCAGCAAAGCGAAACCCCGGGAAAAGGTCACAGACCACGCCGTCCCTGAAGGGGACGAACTATATATCTGGCCTCCCACATTATTTTTAACGCCGACCACTCACGAAAACATCCGTGCTCCATCTGTGTTCATCTGTGGACGAAAACGTCACATTCTTGATCAAATAAATAATTTTCCCGGTCAAAAAAATATTTTTCTCACCCATTTTAAAAATTTTTCGGGAAAAAAAATAATTTTCCAGGTCGAAAAAATATTTTTTTCGGTCGTTTTAAAAATTTTCTGACCCAAAAAAATAATTTTCTGACCCATTTTAAAAATTTTCTGACCCAAAAAAATATTTTTTCGAGTGAAAAAAATAATGTTCTGACCCATTTTAAAAACGTTTCGACCTAAAAAAAGGTAGTGTCAAATCATTTGTGTAAGTAGCAGGTTCATGGTTGTTAAAGAGTCTGTTGGTGTGGGGGGGGGTTCCCCCCCCCCCCCCCGCCGCAGACAGAGGCGGGGGGCCCGG
>JAEWBM010000102.1 GCA_023391155.1 Acidobacteriota bacterium | reverse complement strand
GCTTCGAGCCCCGCGACCCGCAGGAAACGCTCAACGATACGATCAATTACCTCCGCTAGAACTTCCTCGGAGCCGATATCTTTTAGCGTCTATTTCTCGGGCGTGAAAAAGAAAAAGAAAAACGCAGCGGCCCACTCTCGCTTTATCCCTTTCGCATAACCGATGGTACGCCGGGAGCTGTCCTCGACAGCGCCCCCGGACGTGACATATCCAATGGTTGACCGGCTCGAGTTCTCGACCGCTCCGCTTGAAGTGATGTAGCCGATGGTCGATCTTGACGAATTTTCGACCGTGCCGTTTTCGCGGATGTAGCCGATCGTACTGCGGCTCGAATTCTCGACCGCGCCGTTGTCGCGAAAATAACCGATAGTGCTGCGGCTTGAGTTCTCGACCGTACCATTAGATTGGATGTAGCCGATCGTCGAGCGGCTCGAGTTCTCGACGGCCTGGCCGAAGGAGCAGGCGGCGAAAAGCAGCAGAGCGCATGCGGCGGCGGTACTATTCAACGTTCGGTGCTTCATTTTCAACTTTCCCCTTTCCGAACAGCTTATAAGCAAAATAGATCACAAGCCCGACGACGATCGCGATGAGGATGGGCAGGCTCTCGTTCAAGACGCGTTCGTCTGTGAGCAGCCATACGATGAGGACGAGCGATAGAACGGTTGCAGGGATCCCCAAGCTGCTCATATATTTCGCCTCAGGCACATCGTTTCGTCGCCGGAAGACAGGAAGGGAGATACAGGTCGTAACGTACACGAGAAGCCGGGTGACGGTGGCGATGGCGACCGCGGTGAAGAAATTGCTGTAGATGGTCATCGCCAAAATAACGGCGGCTGTGAGGATGATTGAGATATACGGCGTGCGAAACTTTGCATGGGTTTTAGCCAGCACCTGCGGCAGCTCTTTCTGCTCGGCCATTGCAAAGGGAAGGCGTGACGCCGCGAGGAAACCCCCGTTGAGGTTCCCGAGAATGGAGACGAGCGCACCTATCGCGATGAAGCCCGCGCCGGCGGAACCCAGGAATCCGACAGCGGCATCAGCGAGCGGGGTCTTGGAATTTGCCAGATCGGGCAGTGTGCCGATCGCGACTGCCTGGATCAGAATGTAAAGAACGGTACACACTCCTAACGCGACAAACAGGGCGAAGGGAAGGTCGCGTTTCGGGTCCTTAGATTCGCCCGCTGGAATGACCGCTGCCTCAAACCCTACGTACGCATAGATCAAAAGCAGCACTGCGGCCGCAAAGCTGGAATACTCCGGTACGACATCGAACCTGAAGTTGGCCGGTTCGATATAGAAGATGCCGATACCGACAAAGACGATAAGCGGCAGCAGTTTGCCGACAGTGAAGATATTGGTCAGCACTGTGGTCTCGCGGACGCCGATCAGGTTGATCACGGTCATCGGCAGGATGACCATGCAGATGATGGCGATGCGGAGCCAACCCTCATTGGCCTCGGGGTAAAAGAAACCGAGATAGATGAGAAATGCATTGCAGTTCGCGGCGTATGTCGCGACGCGGACGATCCAATAAAGCCAGCCGACCTCGAATCCGACGATGGGGCCGAAGGCTTCTTTAGCGTATAGGTACATTCCGCCGGTCGAATCGAACCGGCTCGACACCTCGGCAAAGCACAGAACGATGGCCGCGGTGATCACTGCGCAGAGAATGATAGCGAGCAGGCTGAAATCGCCGATGAGCCCGGCGGCTCGTGCAGGCAGAATGAATATGCCGGTCCCGATGATCGTGTTAATGGCGATAGCGGCGAGGTCCCACCGGCCGATGCCGCGAACCAGTTTTTGTTCTTCCATTGTTAGCTGATACGGGAAAGCTTTTTGGGGAGATGCTTTTCGTTTATACTCTGAAAATCAACTTCCGTAAAGAAACCAGAACAAATTTATGAGATCAATGACCCGCCGGATCGTCTCCGGATTTCTGTCACTGGCCCTGTTCTCCATAGCCGCCGCCGGACAGGTGGCGAGCCGCCCCGAGGTGGAGATCGTTAAACCTAAGGACTACCGTCCGCTAAATGCGAAGGCGGACGCGGCACTGCAAGCGGCCCTCGACCGCGAGGTTGCCGAGCTGATAAAGTCGCATCCCGGCGGAGTGGGCGAAGATCAGATCGCCGTTACCGTCATCGACTTGAGCGACACGGCCGATCCGCGGATGGCCGCGTATCGCGGCGAGGCAAGCATCTATCCCGCGAGCGTGGTCAAGATGTTCTATATGGCTGCGCTCCATCGACAGCTCGAGGACGGCAAGATCACGTTGACGAAGGAACTTGAACGGGGGCTGCGGGATATGATCGTCGATTCCTCGAATGAGGCGACGCAATACATTGTCGATGTTTTGACCGATACGGCCAGCGGATCTGAGCTGCCCGACGAGAAGTTATTTCAGGTTTGGTCGACACGGCGAAACAGGATGAACCGCTATTTCTCGTCGATGGGTTACACGAACATTAATGTCAATCAAAAGACGCATTGCGAGGACGCCTACGGTATCGAGCAGCAGTTTCGCAACTATAAGGGCGACAACCGCAACCTGCTGACCTCGAATGCGTCGGCACGGCTGATCGCCGAGATCGCGCTGGGCCGCGTCGGCTCAGCGGAGCGAACCACGCTGATGATGAAGCTGCTCGAACGCGACCCGTTTGCCGAGAAGAACGCCAACAGTCAGGCGACGGATTTCTCGGGCAAGGCCCTCATCGACCTCGGACTCAAAGAAGCAAAGCTGTGGTCGAAGGCAGGCTGGACCAGCCGGACTCGCCACGACGCGGCGTACATCGAACTGCCGAACGGGAAGAAGTTCGCCGTTGCGGTCTTTACCGAGAACCGGTCGAATGACAAGGACCTGATCCCTGCGATGGTGAAACGGGTGATATCGATCCTCTAACAACTGAAATGGAGCTTAGGAAAATGAAAAGGCATCTGACACTTATTACACTCTTCGGGTTGCTGGCCCTTACGGGATTCGGGCAGGGAAGCTATATGAAGCCGCCGAAGCCGATCCTCGACGTGCTGAACGCACCGGTGATCCCGATCACGACGGTCTCGCCGGCGGGGGACCGCATCGCGCTGCTTGACCCGGAACGGTATCCGCCGATCGCCGAGCTGGCGGAACCGATGCTTCGGTTGGGAGGGCTTCGGATAAATCCGGTGACGAACGCACAGCACCGTCAGCTCTATTTCACGGGTATCAGGTTTCAGTCGGTGGACGGCGGAGAGACGGTCGCCGCGCAGCTGCCCGCGGGCAGCAAGATGGTGAGTCCGCAATGGTCGCCCGACGGACGCCATGTCGCGGCCGGTCGGCTGACCGACCGCGGCGTCGAGCTGTGGATCATCGAAACCGCGACGGGAAAGGCGACTCGGGCCGGCGATGTTTACGTCAATACGGCGTTCGGCGGATTCGGCTGGGAAGGGAACGATCGCATTTCGGCTATGCTGGTGCCGGCGGGCCGGGGGGATGCGCCGCAGTACAGAGACATAGCTCCGCAGGAGCCGAACATTCAGGAAACGTCGGGCCGGAGCGGAGCGGTCGCGACATTTCAGGACCTGCTGAAGAGCCCGAACGCCGAGCGGCTTTTCGAGTATTACACGACATCGCAGCCGGCCTTTATCTCACCGGACGGGCGAATCACCACGGTCGGCGAGCCCGCGATCTACGACACTTTTTCTCCGTCGCCTGACGGGCGATATATTTTGGTCACGCGGATCAAGCGGCCGTTTTCGTATCTGTTTCCGTACTCGCGTTTCCCGCGGACGGTCGAGATATGGGACAGCACGGGCAAGGTGGTCAAGCAACTGGCAGATATCCCGCTGCAGGACGCGCTGCCCGTTCAGGGCGTTCCCACCACGCCGCGAAGCTACGGGTGGATCCCGACGGAGCCGTCCACTTTGGTGTGGGCCGAGGCACTGGACGGCGGCGATCCGCGAAATAAGGCGGAGCACCGGGACAAGCTGATGTCGCTAGGGGCGCCGTTCTCAGCCTCTCCGACGGAGTTGGTCCGCACGCAGCATCGCTATCAGGGGCGTGCCTTTGGCGAGGACGACGGTCTGATGCTGTTTTACGATTACGACCGTGACACGCGTCATCGGCGGATCTTTATGACGGACTATCGGAACCCGAAGGGCGTCAAAATGCTTTCGGACCTGAACGTTTCGGACAGGTATAACGAGTTCGGGAGCCCGGTGTTTCGCACCCTGCCGAATGGCTCGAACGTCATCCGTCAGCATGGCGACTATATTTTCGTCACCGGCAGCGGCGCGTCGCCGGAGGGCGACCGTCCGTTTCTTCGGCGCTTTAACCTGAAAACGATGGAGCGGGATGAGATCTACCGATCGGGTACAGAAAAGTATGAGTCTGTCGCCGCTGTGCTCGACGACAACGGAGCCCGTTTCATTCTCCGCCGGGAATCGACGACCGAACCGCCCAATCTTGTCTTGAAGCAGGTGTGCGAACCGGGGACGGAGTGCCTGGCGGTCTTCGACCGGCCCATCACCAACTTTACAGATCCGGCACCGCAGCTTCGCGATATCAAGAAAGAGATGGTTCGGTATAAACGGGCCGATGGCGTTGACCTCTCGTTCACGCTTTACCTGCCTCCGGGCTACAAAGAAGGGCAGCGGCTGCCGACGGTCGTGTGGGCATACCCGCTGGAGTTCACCGATGCTTCGATCGCCGGCCAGGTGACGGGCTCGACAAACAGGTTTACACAGATCGGCGGATCATCGCACCTCTATTTTCTGCTGCAGGGTTATGCGGTGCTGGACGATGCGACGATGCCGATCGTCGGGGATCCGGAAACGGTAAACGACACATTTGTTAAGCAGATCGTCGATTCCGCACAGGCCGCGATCGATAAGGGCGTCGAGATGGGTGTGGTCGACCGCGATAGAGTCGGTGTGGGCGGGCATAGCTACGGTGCGTTTATGACGGGGAACCTGCTTGCACACTCCGATATCTTCCGTGCCGGCATTGCACGCAGTGGCGCTTATAACCGGACTCTTACGCCTTACGGATTTCAGTCTGAGCGTCGGACCTTCTGGGAGGCCACCGAGCTTTACACACGGGTGTCGCCGTTCTTCTACGCCCACAAGATCAACGAACCGATCTTGTTGATCCACGGCGAGGCCGACAACAACCAGGGAACATACCCGATACAGTCCGAAAGGCTTTTCGCGGCGATCCGCGGAAACGGCGGGACGGCGAGGTTGGTGATGCTGCCGCTTGAGTCGCACGGATATGTCGCACGTGAATCGATCGAGCACACGCTCTATGAGCAGGTGGCCTGGTTCGACAAGCACGTGAAAAATGCAAAACCGCGGACGCAAAGTGCGAACGCGGCGAAGTAAACAAGCTGAGGGGCCGATCACGCGGCCCCTTTTTCTATTGAATGTTGGCCACCTCAAAGATCGGCAGCGTGCGTGAAATGTCGGAGAGGTGCTTGAGAGCCTCGGGCATGCTCTGTCTCAGCAGACGGCCGGCTTTCGCCGGGGAGATGGGCGGCGAGAGCAGATAGCCCTGGCCCAGCCGGCATCCATGCGAGACCAGTTCCTCAAGCTGGCGTTCGTTTTCGATACCCTCGGCAACAACATCGATACCCAGATTTTCACCCAGCATAAGGATCGTTTTCACGATCGCCGCGCTCTTGTCATCGGCGATCATTTTGTCGATGAACGAACGGTCGATCTTGATGCGTTCGAATGGGAAGCGCTGGAGATAGCTGAGGCTGGAGTACCCCGTACCGAAATCGTCGGTCGAGAGCGATATGCCCATTGCGGCAAGTTGGTTAAGGACGCTAAGCGACCGCTCGCTGTGCTCCATAACCGTGCTCTCGGTAACCTCGAGCTTAAGCTGCCGCGGATCGAGGTTATGTTCCTTAAGCGATTCGCGGAGCCGCGAAACGAGCGACGGATGCATCAGTTGTTTTGCGGAGAGGTTGACGCTCACGGAAAGCTGGCGGTCGGCATCTTTTTGCCACGCGGCGATATTGCGACAGGCCTCGCTCAGCACCCAGTGTCCGATCGGGACGATCAGCCCGGTCTCTTCGGCGACGCCGATAAAATTGTCGGGCGAGATCAGGCCGTCGACCGGATGACGCCAGCGAATGAGAGCTTCGAATTCCGTGATCGGCCCGGCAGCGAGATCGACGATCGGCTGGAAGAGCAACTCGAATTCCTCGCGTTCGACCGCATGACGAAGATCGGTCTCGATCCTCAGCAGGTCGAGGTTACGGACGTGCATCTCAGCATCGAACACCTCATAGCGGGCCTTGCCGCTTTCTTTTGCCCGATACATCGCCGTATCCGCATCGCGGAGGAAATCTTCGGGATTACGCATGATCTCATCTGAAATAAGAATGCCGATGCTTGCTGAGGTATACACCTCGTAACTGTCGACGCTGAAGGGCTCTGCGAGCGCATTCTGCACGCGTTCAGCCACGGTTATTACGTCGTCTTTGCCGCCGGTGCGATTGAGAAGGATCGTGAATTCGTCGCCGCCGAGCCGAGCCACCACGTCGCCGGGGCGGACCAGCGAATTCAGGCGAACGGCGATCGCTTTCAGCAGTTTGTCGCCGATGACGTGGCCGAGACTGTCGTTTATCACTTTGAACCTGTCGAGATCGAGGAATAGTACCGCAAAGCTCGTATTGGAATTTTTGCGGCCGCGGTCGATCGCCGACTGCAGATGCGCCATAAACTCGGCCCGGTTCGGCAGGTCGGTGAGCGGATCGTGCCGGGCGAAATGGTTCAGCTTGGCCTCACTCTGTTTCTGAGCGTCGATGTCGGTGTTGGTGCCGAACCATTTAGTGATCTTTCCGTCGTGGTCGGTACCGGCGTTAGCCCGCGCCTTATGCCAGCGATAGACACCGTCATTGCGGCGAAGCCGAAACTCCATTTCAAAGAATTCACCCGTTTTGACGGACCGTGCCCAGCGATTGAGGCATTCGTCGACATCATCCGGATGTACGACCTCGCGCCAACCGCCACGGATAAGATCCGCTTCCGGCCGGCCGAAGTATTCGAGGGTTCGGGCATTCACATAATCGAGCCAGCCGTTGGGCTCGGCGGTCCACACTTGGTGAAAGATGCCCTCGCCGAGCTGGCGAAACCGGCGTTCGCTCGCCTTGAGCTCGTCCTCTGCCCGGCGGCGTTCGGTGATATCCCGGCCCACGCCCTGCACGCCGATCGGGTTGCCTTTGTGCATGATCAGCCGCGTACTGAGTTCAAGCGAGACGCGCCGGCCGTCCTTGGCGATGATGTCTGTTTGGTAGGTCGTGGCAGAGTCGCTCGCGAGCTTTCGCACCGTCATCGCGCGGGCAGCGGCAAGCGATTCGGGCGCGACGACCTGGGCGATGTTCATTTTGAGGGCCTCATCGCGAGTGTAGCCGGTTAGGCTCTCGCCGACACGGTTGAGCGAGGTGAAATTGCCCTTCAGATCATGGGTGTATATCAGGTCGTTGGCGTTCTCAAAGAGGTCGCGGTAACGCTGTTCGCTCTCACGCAACGCTTCTTCAGAGACCTTTCTGTCGGTAATGTCACGGGCGATGCCCTGGACGGCGATAGCATCTCCATTTTTCCGGATGACGGTGCTGTTGATCTCGAGCGTTATCCGGCGGCCGTCCTTGGTAAAACAGTCTATCTCGTACGCGGTTTGGTCGGTATTGCCGCTAAGCTTTTCGCTAAGCTTTTTGCGGGCGATGTCGATGCATTCGGGTGCCACGATCGCCGTCATATTAAGCGAAAGGGCCTCTTCACGCGTGTAGCCGAAAACTCGCTGGGCAGCCTGATTCAATGAGATGTAGTTGCCCTCGAGGTCGTGAACATAGATGATGTCGTTCGCGTTCTCGAAGAGATTCCGGTAGCGCTCTTCGCTATCGCGCAAGGCATCTTCAGCCTCTTTGCGGCCGGTGATGTCGAGCATCACGCCCTCGCGGTAAATGATGTTGCCCTCGTCGTCGCGGATCAGGCAGCCCCGGTCGCGGACCGAGTGAAGTGTGCCGTCGGCGGCATACAGGCGGTATTCGTAATCGACATCCTCACCCGATTCTGTCGAGGCCGCTGTCTGGTTAAAGACCCACTCGCGGTCGTCGGGATGTATCACTTTGACCCATATATCGGGGTCTTCAAGCCATGCTTCGAGCGGATATCCAAATCGTTCGAACGCGGGGCTGACGTAGAGCGGTGTGTAGGGGGGCTCGCTATCAACCGCGTAGAACAGTACGGGCAGGTTCTCTATAAAGCTTCGAAATCGCGAATCTCCGTTCTGAATGTCTTTGATCCCGCGCTGCGGAGCCCGGCCGCGCTTGGGTGAGGAACTTGGTTTTCTCTTGGACATATTTGGTCTCAGCGGTCAAAATGCCGCATATTGTCACACCATTGTGACCGAAAATGGCAATCTTCACGATCTTGCGCAGGAGCATAGATGTGCCGTTTTCTTTACGCTATTGCGGATTTTACTACTGCTTAGCCCGATATGCAGGAGCACAGGCGGCAAATGCTATTAGCAACCGCCGTACCATAAATGGGTTAGCAGTTTCAGATTCGGCACTTATCGGATAAAATGGGGAAAATCCATTAAAGCTCTCCGCTACAAAAAAATTATGAAGATCTTAGCTGCTTTTGCTTTTCTCACGCTCGCTCTATCAGTGTCTGCACAGACGATGCCCGAGGGCGCCGACCGCGCGGTATGGGAACGTGCGCTGAAATTACACAAAAAGTCGATAGTTATTGACGGCCATAACGATATAACCTCACCAATGGTCGATGAGGACTATGACCTGATGACGCCCACACTCGGCCGATATCATCAGTCAGGTTCGCCGTTCCACACCGATATGAGCCGCCTGAAGGCGAGCGGCATCACGGGCGAATTCTTCTCGATCTACGTTTCCGCGAGCTATGCTCGTGACGGAGGCTCGATGCGTCGGGCGATGGAAATGATCGATGTGGTGAATCGTGCCGTGGAGAAATACCCCAATGACCTGACGTCGTGTACCACCGCGGCACAGATACGCCGGGCGAAAAAGGACGGCAAGATCTGTGCTCTGATGGGGATAGAGGGCGGCCATGCGATCGAAAATTCGCTGTATGCGTTGAGGAATTTCTATCGGCTCGGCATCCGCTATATGACGCTCACCCACAACAACACAAACGACTGGGCCGACGCCTGTTGTGATGAAAAGCGGCATAATGGGTTGACCGATTTCGGGAAAGAGGTGATCCGTGAGATGAACCGGCTTGGGATGCTGGTCGATATATCTCACGTTTCGGACAAGACGATGCACGACGTTCTGGACCTGACGAAAGCACCGGTCATCTTTTCGCACTCGGCGACGCGGATGGGCATAAATCATCCGCGCGGCGTTCCGGATGACGTGCTGAAAAGGCTTCCGCAGAATGGCGGGGTGGTGATGGTCGTTTTCTATCCGACATTTCTGGACCAGGAATATTGGGATGCGACGCGTGCTCGGTCCGAAAGGCTCAAGCCGCAGCTCGATGCTCTTCGTGAACAGTATAAGGACGATCGGCAGGGTTTTCTCGCGGCTGAGCGAAAGCTGTTGGCAGAGAACCCGATCCCGATCACTTCTTACACCAAGATCGTAGATCATATGGACCACATCAAGCGGGTCGCAGGGATCGACCATATCGGTTTGGGTTCGGACTATGACGGCGTTCCGCTGCTGCCGGCACCGATGCAAGGGGCTGAGGATATGGTGCTCGTTACCTATGAGATGCTCCGGCGCGGCTACACCGAGGCCGAGGTCCGAAAGGTGCTGGGCGAGAACGTGCTGCGGGCCATGGAACAGGCCGAAAAGGTGGCCGGGAGCCGAAAGGTCAGCGGGGACGGAAGCCTGATGAAGATTTCGAAGTAAGAAATAGCTTTGCCTATGCCCCTTCGGTAAGACCGAGGGGGCTTTAATTTTTCCCCCGATGTTCTTTTTTAGCCCGCACCCTAAGGTCATCCTTGACCGGCATTTGTCGCTCGCCATTGTTTTAATACTTTGGGTTGGCGCCGGCCTCCCGGCCTTTAGCAAAGACGCTGCCGACAGGTTTTTCTCCTATTCCGAGCTTTCCGCTTTATACCAGCATGAAGAGCCACAACCGGAACTTCGGGCCAAGCTCGACCGGGTACTGACGACCCCGTTCGTTCTCAACAACGGCCGATTACGACAGAGCTTTAAGGCCGACCCGCACCTTGGTGAGTTTTTACGGGTCGCTCACTGGAACATACAACGCGGTACACGGCTCGACGCGATAAAGGCGTTGTTCGCGGGCGAAGCCGATCTAAAGTCATTGCTTGACCCGGAGGAATTTGAGGCGGGCAGTGATCGACTGGAGCAAATATTGCGAGAGGCAGAGATGCTCCGCGCCGCGGACGTGATCATCCTGAACGAGGTTGATTGGGGGATGAAGCCCACGGGCTATCGAAACGTGGCGGCGGAGCTCGCAGACCTTTTGGGAATGCACTACGCATTCGGCGTGCAGTTCATTGAACTCAGCCCGATTTATCTCGCCGAGCGGTTCGAGCCCGCCGACGAGGCGGAGCGGGAATTAATGGAGATCTTCCGCGTAGACCCGGAAAGTTATAAGGGTCTGCACGGCATCGCGATATTGAGCCGCTTCCCGCTGGAAAATGTGAGGCTCGTACCCTTTGAACATCAGCCTTACGACTGGTACCGGAAGGAAAAGCGAGGGCCGAGCATAGTTGAAAAAGGGAAACGGGGGATCGCAAAGACAGTTTTCCGCGAAGAGACCCTTCGCGAGATACGCCGCGGCGGCCGGACGACTTTGATCGCCGACATCGTCGATGAACGGCTGCCGACAGGGCGGGCTACGATAGCGGCGACCCACCTGGAAAACCGAGCAAAGCCGCGTGACCGCGGGATTCAATTCAGCGAATTGCTTCGCGAATTGAAGACGGTTTCCGGGCCGGTGATACTTGCGGGCGATCTGAACACGAGCACATCGGACCTGACGCCGACCTCCATCCGACGAGAGATAATGATGCGGATCGGGGATCCAAAATATTGGATGCGGCAGGCGGCCACCTACGCTCTCGGCATCGGGCTTTTGGAAGGAGTTATACTTTCGGGGATAACCTTTGGACGGAAACACTCTGATCCCACCGTGAAGCATATCCCATTCATTGCGCCCAATCCGGAACGAAAGCTTTTTGACGCGCTGAAGAAGTTCAGGTTCGATGACGGCAGCGCATTTGACCTGCGCGGGGATAAGGAGCGGTCGGTAGGTGGCAAGGGGAAGAGTTTTGCCAATTCGAACCAGCGAGGGAAAAAGGGCTTTGTCACCACCTATCAGGTAGCACGGCCGATAATGTTCATCGGGAAATATAAGCTCGACTGGATATTCGTCAAACCGGGCGAGCTGCGGGCCCCGTTTGCGAAAAACGGGCCGTACCGATTTGCTCCGCATTTCGGCCGAACACTCACGACCGTGAACGAAGCCGTAGAAGACCGCATTTCAGACCACCGCCCGATGGTCGTGGATCTGCCGCTCGGGGAGCCGAAGATATAACCGGCGGATTAAGAGATCTTGAAGGAGTATTCAAGCGTCGCCAATGTGGATACGGGTAGTCCCCTATTCCGCGCAGGCTCGAAATCAATCAGTGAGGCGGTTTTCATCACATTCTCGTCTAGCCCAAATCCCAGCGGAGTCAGTAACAAAATGTGACCCACACGGCCATCTTCTCTGAGCTGGACGGCGACACGGACCGACCCTTCGATTCTTGCCGTTCGAGCATCCGCAGAAAAAGGTGCCCCCGGCTTCGATCTTATACGGAAAGAGGTTCGATCTTTCGCAGTCGGAACAGCAGTCCCATCGACATCTGCGGTCTTTTTATAGTAATCCGCATAAAAGCGAATACTTTCGAGATAGTCCGCACCAAAGGGGTCGTGAGCCGCAGTAGTGACGTTCCGGATATATACCTCGAAATCGCTTGCAGCGTCGAATAACAGCGAACTTGGGCCTTTGCCGGATGCACTGTTTCGTCGTTCCTGGTCAAACTTACCGATCAATGCAAATGCCCTTAGACGATAAGCCGCCCATAGCTGAGGATTCGATTCGATCGCCGCCGATGCACTGTCGTAAACTGAATCGTAATCCTGTTTTGGCAACAATAACAACGCTTTTACATAATGTGCGTGGGCATTTTGCGAATCGGAGCTCAAGGACTTTTCCGCAAATTCCATAGCATCGGAGGTCGCCCCAATTTGAAATGACGTCCAAGCGAGAGCAGCTAGCACATTAGAGTCGTTCGGCAGCGACTTGAGTGCGTTCTTAAGAGATCTCCGTGCATCATGATGATCATCCTGGCCCACCCGCGCTAAGCCAAGGTAATACCAGGCTTTACCGTCTTGGGAATTTTGCTTTGTCGCCGCCTTTGCCTGTTTCTCAGCGGCCTTAGAGTTTCCAGCGCGATAGCTCAAAACGTAGTCCGGTTCGGTTTGGGCAAGGGCGAGTGACGAGGCGGCGAATATGACGACCGTTAACAGAGCGGCTTTAATTGGGAATTTCATAGCGGGGATCCGCCATCATTATAGTCAGCAGGCCCCGGGATTTCAACGTTTTTGGACGGTGGACCGCGACCTTAAGTTTGTTCAGGCGCGAAAAAAGCGGCCCGGGACTCCGGACTACCGAGTGCGGATTATTTCCCGATCACCGCTGCGAGCGGAAAATGGTCCGATGCCGAGGGGGCGGGGAGGCCGGTAAGGACTGTGCACTGGGTGACACGTTCGGCGATCTCGTTGGGGGCGAATATGAAATCGAGCCTTACGTGCGGGTCCCATGTCGGGAAGGTGAACCCCTTGTCATAATGCAGGCTGCGGTAAACGTCGATGTAGCCAGCGTCAAGCATGATCTGGATCGTTTCGTACCGCACCTTGCCGCCGGTCACCCAATTCACGAGCCTCAGCCGGGGCGGCAGTTTTCTCAGATCGAGGGTCTCGTCGGGCGCGAGGGTGTTCAGGTCGCCGGCGATGATGTGCGGCTGCTCGGCACGTGCCTCGATCTCCCTGAGCAATGCCCGCAACTCGCGTTTGCGGCCCCGCTCGGTCCAATTTGAATGTACGGCGCGGAGGTGGACGTTGTAGACGGTCAGGCCCGGCAATTCGATCTCGAGCACGGCCCGGCGTACCTCGGGCAGATCGAGCCATTTTGACGAGAGCGGAGCAGTTCTGGAAAGAAATGCGGTTGAAAAATCCCTGCGGCTGTTGAAATGGGGCAGCCCGGCCATGTCGGCAACGCTTTTTACGACGCGGGTGTCGGTCGCCTCCTGAAGCAGCACGAGGTCGGGTGACCATCCACGGATGACCTCGGCGATCGCCATCTCGCGCCCGCGGCCCCCTTTTCGGATGTTGTATGTCAGCAATTTGAGCATCAGCCGACCTTACCGAAGAGCGTGAGGTAGGGCTGGCCGATCAGCTCGCCGCGGATGTACATGAACAGGTCGCGGCTCGCCTGTATGTTGACGGGGCGGCCGACCATTGCGACCAGCTTTTCACGGAGCGGTTCGAGCTTTGGCGCGATGTCGGGGTGGTCCTCACCCATCGGCATCGTGTGGACGCCGGGGATATAGGAACCGGTCAGCGAATAGAATTCGAAGATCTCATCGCCGACGAGGGTGAGGTCAAGATCGCTTGTGCCGGGGCCGTCGGCATCGAACGGGGCTCCGTCGTCATAGCGCTCGCCGGTTATCGAGCTGCCGCGAAGTACGGCGGTGGTTCCCTCCGGCACCTCGGCCTTGATCGTCTCGCAAAACTTCCGAAAGGCAGCTTCGTCGCCGTCAAATGCAAGCTCGATCACACGCCGCCGCATCTCGTCGTCCGACGCGGGCGCATTCGTATCTGTGGGTGCATCGCTCATGAGTGAAGATTATCGCAAAATGTTGACCGACAATGTCTTGGAGCAGACGTTCAGCCCGCCATTTCGCGAATATAGCCGAGCGCTTTGTCGATCTCTTCGGGAGTGTTCAGCAGGCTCGGTGCCAGCCGGGCATATGTCACGCGATAAGGCGTGGTCGATGCGATCACTTTCTTTTCGAGAAGTTTTGCGACGACCGCTTCGGGGCGCATGCCTTCGACGTCGAAGCATATTATCCCGGCGGACATTTTGCTGCCCATCGGCGTGTAAAGCTTGACGTGCTTCATCTTAGCCAACTCCTCTTTTGCCTGGTCGTTCAATTCGTAGATGCGCTCTGCGACGCGCTTTTTCCCGATCGCGAGATGGAAATCGATGGCGGCGGGAATCGACCATTGATGTTCAAAAGCGTGAAAGCCGCCGGGGCTGAACCACTCGCCCCATGTGCCCTTTATCTCCTGGCCTGTGAAATCCTTGATCGCCTTGTGAACGGCGGGATCGTGGATGTTGCTTTCCATCATCCAGGCGACATATGGCACGCCGCCGAACGAGGGGATGACCGGCGTCATCTTTGGCCATATCTCGGGCTTCGCCCATACGAAGCCGGTGCCGCGGGGCGCGAAGACCCATTTGTGTGTTCCGGCCGAAAACAGATCGGCGCCCATCTCGGCGATCTTTTCGTCTTCGATGCCGATGCCGTGGACGCCATCCACGACCAGGAGCGCCCGGTCGTCCTCGGCACGGCCTTTATTTGCCTCGGCGACGACGGCGGCGATCTGACGGATCGGGAGTTTCAGGCCGCTGCTCGAATGGACCCAGGTAACGCCGACGGTGCGTGTTTTCGGCGTGATCGCCTTGCGGATGCGGTCGACGATGTCGGCCTCAGAGACCTTTGAGTGATCTTCAAAGAGCGGAATGCGCTTGACGGTGGCGCCGCTGCGCTTAGCCGCGAGAGCTATTGATTCATGTTGGGCGTAATGATCGTGGTCGGTGGTGAGCATCTCTTGTCCGGCCTTGATCGGCAGGCCAAGATAGATGAGAGCGAGGCCCATAGTCGTGCTGTCGGTCAGGGCGATCTCTTCGGCTTTGCCGCCGATGTATTCGGCGATCTTTTTCTCGACGACCAGCGGCTCGCCGAACATATTGTGTTCGACGGTCTCGAACGGGTTCAGGTCCAGTGCCTTGCGGTGCTTTTCGATCGCCTCGCGAACGGGCCTCGGGTGCGAGGCGAGAAAGAACGAGGCGAGATGAACGAACTCCGGCGATGTGCCGAACTGTTGCCGGACCGAGTCCCAACTCCTCGGATCAAATGCAGGTGAATCGTCGGCCATGGCGGCGGTCCCTGCCCGGCAAGATGCGGTAAGGGCGGCGGCCCCCGCGAGCGAAAGCCCTGTACGGGCCAGAAATGTCCGTCGATCTACCATATCCCCTCCTCATGGGTGAAAAAATGCGATAGGAACAAATCCAATGGTCAAAACAAGTTGCGAACGTTACGCACTCTATCACCGGTGCCCGTGCAAGTAAAGGAATTTTTGGGCCGCGTCTTGCGTGGAGAACAGGGCAGGCCTTGCCTCGGCGGCCTCGTGCTGATATGTTGCCTGCGTCGCTTCGTTAAGTTCGCCAGCTCTTGCGAGCCTTCTTCAACCCGAGGAGTACCGAAAATGCCTACCAACATCGCCCTTTTTATTTTGATGTCGCTATTTCTTTTTTCTGCGGGCCCGGCATCGGCCCAAACATCGGTTAAGCCTGCTGCCACCGCACCGGAGTCTGCTGCCGCACCCACCCAACAGGAGGTAAATAAGGCACTCGCAACGCGCTTCTACAACGAGGTGTGGTTCAGCAGAAACCCCGACGTCGTGGATGAGATAATCGCGCCGAACTACACCATTCATGACATCGGCGACAATAAGGGGCTTACGGAGCCCGCGGCGATGCAAAAGGATGTCGCCGAAATGTTTTGGAATAACGGCAATATGTCAGGAACGATCGACTTTCAGATCGCCGAGGGGGACCTGGTCGCCACCCGCTGGCAATGGGATTTTGAGCCGACATCCTGGTGGATGAAGGCACTGGGCGGCCGGCGTCCGCTTCCCATAATCAACGTCTTCAGATTTGAGGACGGGAAGGTGGTCGAGATCTGGAACCATCGGCACGATATAGATTTTGCCTGGGGACGGATACTGTTTGCCCAAGGGTTACTAGTTGGGCTTATACCGTCACTTATACTTGGGATAATTTCTCTGATTTTATGGCGCAAGCTGCGTAAAGCACGGTCTATCCCGGATCACAGTACATCATAATACGAGCTTTCCGGAGCCTCGCCTTCTGCACACAAAAAAAGCGGCCGTTCCAAAAGGAGGGCCGCTTTCTTCGTTTAGTTCGTGCCGCTGCGACAGTTACATTCCTGCGCCGTGGCATTTTTTGAACTTCTAGCCTGAGCCGCAATAGCAGGGCTGGTTCGGCTTCATCTTGGGAGTGTCGCGGACGAACGGCGTGTGGCGGATCTCTTCGGTGTCGCCCGCGGCCGTTGCCGTTGCCATCGCCCCCGTGAATGCCATGCCGGCCGCCTGTCGGCGAGCACGTGCCTGAGCAAGGCGCTCGAGCCGCTCGCGTTCCTCCTGTTCGTCGCGGGTGACCACCTCGAGGTGGAACAGGGCCTTGACCGTGTTCGTGTCGATCCGGTCGAGCATGTCCTGGAACATTTCAAACGACTGTTTCTTATACTCAACAAGCGGATCCTTTTGGCCGTAGCCGACGAGGCCGATACCCTGTTTGACCTGATCGATCGAGGCAAGGTGGTCCTTCCACTGCGAGTCGATAATGTTGAGCATGATGTAACGCTCATATGCCCGCAGGCTCTCTTCACCGGCAAGCTTTTCTTTCTCGCCATAGTTTGCCGATGCCTTTTTCCAGATCAGCTCCTGGATCTCATCGGGGTTCATCATCTTGAAATCGACGCCTGCATCGACAGCCGGGTCGAGTGCATAGATGCTCTCGATCTCAGCGGCATAGGTGTCGATATCCCACAGGTCCGGCGACGACGTAAGCGGCAGAAAGTGGTCCGTAAGGTCATGGAGCAGGTCGCGTGCGACGCCGTTTTCGCCGAGCAGGTATTCGCGATGCTCGGGTTCGAACATCAACTGCCGGCGGAGCCCGTAGATCGTCTCACGCTGTTTGTTCATCACGTCGTCATATTTGAGGACGTGCTTACGGGTTTCGAAGTTGCGAGCCTCGACAGCTTTCTGTGCCCGTTCGATCTGTTTCGAAACGGTCTTTGATTCGATGGCGACGCCCTTTTCCATACCGAGCCATTCCATCATCGAACGGACCTTGTCGCCCGCAAAGATCCGCATCAGGTCGTCCTCAAGCGAGAGAACGAACCGTGACGAACCCGGGTCACCCTGACGGCCCGCACGTCCGCGGAGCTGATTATCGATACGCCGCGATTCGTGCCGCTCGGTACCCAGAATGTGCAGCCCGCCGAGCGAGACCACCTCTTTGTGCTCGGCCTCGACGACGGATTTAGCCTTCCGAAGCGATTCCTCATACTGCTCCGGGGTCGCCTCGTCGGGATTGATCTCTTGCCGTTTGAGGTATTCCTCGGCGAGTGCCTCGGGGTTGCCGCCGAGCAGGATGTCAGTACCGCGGCCGGCCATATTGGTGGCGATGGTAACGGCGCCCTTCCGGCCTGCCTGTGCGATGATCTCGGCCTCGCGTTCGTGGTATTTCGCGTTGAGGACGTTGTGTTTGATGCCGGCCTTTTTCAGCCGGTCGGCGATCAGCTCGGAGTTTTCGACCGAAACCGTACCGACCAGAACAGGGCGGCCTTCGTTGTTGAGTTCCTTGATCTCATCGACTACGGCATCCCATTTTTCGCCGAGGGTGCGGTAGATCATGTCCGAGTGATCCTTCCGGATCATCGAACGGTTCGTCGGGATGACGACGACGTCGATGTTATACGTCGTTCCGAATTCCTCAGCCTCGGTCTCGGCAGTACCGGTCATACCCGAGAGCTTTTCGTACATGCGAAAGTAGTTCTGCAGGGTGATCGTCGCAAGCGTCTGGTTTTCGCGTTCGATCTTCACGCCCTCTTTGGCTTCCACCGCTTGGTGAAGTCCGTCAGACCAACGGCGTCCCTGCATAAGTCGGCCGGTAAAGTCGTCAACGATGATGACCTCGTTATCCTGGACCACGTAATGATGATCGAGCTTGTAAAGCGTGTGGGCCTTGAGCGCCTGCTCGACACAGTGGAGCAGGTCCATATTGGCCGGATCGTAGAGGTTATCTACGCCCAACAGCTTTTCTGATTTCGAAACGCCCTGTTCGGTGAGGACCGCCGAATGGTTCTTTTCATCGACCAGATAGTCACCTGTCGTGACCTTGGTCTCTTCGTCCTTGTGGCCCTTTTCGAGCCGCGGGATGACGTCGTTGGCTACGTAGTACTTATCGGTCGCCTCGTCGGTCGCACCCGAGATGATCAGGGGCGTCCGGGCCTCGTCGATCAGGATCGAGTCGACCTCGTCCACGATACAGAAGTAATGATCGCGCTGGACAAGGCTTTCGACATCGAACTTCATATTGTCGCGAAGATAATCGAAGCCGAACTCGTTATTTGTACCGTATGTGATGTCGCAGGCGTAGGCCTCTTTCCGCTCCATGTCATCCATGTCGTTCTGGATGCAGCCCACAGTGAGGCCGAGGAACTTGTGGATCTTGCCCATCCACTCAGCGTCGCGCGAAGCGAGATAATCATTCACCGTGACGACGTGGACGCCCCGGCCGGTCAGGGCGTTGAGATAGGAGGGAAGCGTAGCGACGAGCGTCTTACCCTCACCGGTACGCATCTCGGCGATGCGCCCCTGATGGAGCGCGATGCCGCCGATCATCTGCACATCGAAGTGACGCATGCCCGTCACGCGGCGCGATGCCTCGCGAACTGTCGCAAATGCTTCGGGCAGAATCTCGTGCAGTATCTCCTGCTCGGCCTTTCGGCGTTGTTCGAGAACGGCTTTGTCGCGGGTCGCTCGACCGTGGCCGTTTGTTGCCGCGGGGATCTCCTCGTCTTCGCCGCCGATCGCATCGAACTCGGCAAGCCGAGCCCGGATCATCTCTTTGAACTTCGGCGTCTGTGCCTTTAGTTCGTCATCGGTGAGTTTTTCGATCTCGGCCTCAAGATCATTGATCTGGGCCACGATCGGCTTAGCTTTTTTCAAAAAGATATCGCTCGATGAGCCGAATATCTTTTTGACCATTTTGTCTGCAAAACTGTTAACTGCCATTTTTTCCTCTTATGTTCGGGAGTTCACGCCACGCGGCGTGTCGTTCCAAACCAAACACGAGGTTTGTACTCTGAACGATCGATACCTCGATCGCAACTCTCAAAATTTAAATGATGTTAAGAAATGGCGAGGGGTGTTCCGCCCGCCGCTGCTATCGCGTCAAACGTGCAGCGGGTCGAGCCCCGAGCGGGGAAGCGATTGGGCGGAGATGCCGGCATGCCGGTCAATTGCGGGATATGTTTCGAGATAACGCGGAATGCGTCTCAACACGCTGCCGCGGGACACCGGCTGCGGAGTGCGTACAGTTTCGACAGTTACCGGCGTGAAATGAAGCTTTAGAAATGCCGAAACGGCGGAGCCGACAAAGAGGGCCTCGTCCGGCTCAAGTGCGGCGGCGTCGTCCGAATGATCCGGTATCGTATCCAGATCGTCCCGCACCTCGATCTCATCGCTGATCTCGAAGTTGCGGGTCATCGCCCCTTGCTGCGCCGCGACGCCCGGCGTCCCGCCGGCCATCAACAGGCCGATGTACACGCCAAGCGTGGTAAGCAGCAGTAGTGAATTTTGGTTCTTTTTCGTCACTCTATTGCTCAGTTAAGAGCTGTTTTTATCATACCGTGAAAGTCGGTCTTTGGCATTAGCATCTTTATTTCGATAATTTTTTCATTCCGCGAGATGCTCGTCGCGTTGAAAATCGATTTGTCATATTTCGCTCCGGGCGAAGGGTCTTTCCTAAGTCTAGCTAATGTCGATGTCCTTATTATTGTGAATATATGTTCAACACTTTTGGCCCGGCGTTCCGTCTCAGCGCTTGAACGCAAAACGGCGGTGAGATTTTCATCATCTTGAGCAATCGTGATCATGATCTTGCTCTCTAAAAGGCCGTTGATATATTGAAAGAAGCCGGCTGAATTGACAGCCTCTATGCCCTCAAGAGCAACGGCCGTCAATATCGGATCGCCATTCGTATTTATCACGACGGAACTCGGATCAATCCGTCCGGTTCCATCAAGCGAGCCGGTCAACTCAAGCGAAAATTCACCCTGCCAGTTGACGTCACCTTTTTCAAGCTTTTCAAGAAGAGAATTCTGAAAGTCGACCATCGGCCGCTTATTGATTAAAATCTCATCCCGCGGAGCTCCGTCCTGGGCCAAAGCAGCAGCAGCTGCAAAGCACAAGATCGCCACCAGACTGACCGTTTTATTTAGGCGGAAGAGAGTCATCTCGACGCGGTGTTGTCGTTATTATTTAGCCCCGCATTTCCATTCGGTTTGCGTGCCTCGGCCTTTTGTTCGGCGAGTTTACGTTCGATCATCGGATGAGCGACCGTCTTCGGGACGACGAATTCAATTATGACACGGCTGCCTTCTTGCCTCACAGCTGCACCCTGAAGCAGGGTGAGATCGTCCTTGTCGTTCTGGTCCGCATCGGGCCTCATCTTACGATCCCTGGCCGTATTCAATACCAGTTCAAGAACCGCCTTGATCGATCTCGCCCGCGTCTCCGAGGACATTTGAGATTCTATCATTGCTGAGAGGTTCTCCGCATCCTGTTGAAAAACAAGGTTCAGATCCTCGCCTGACAGCGACGTCAGATATTTGAGAAAACCGGCCGCGCTTATAGAACTGATCCCTTCCTGGACGACGCCGACCAGTTGCTCGTCACCCTGCGCTTCCATATAGCGAAACGTCTTTGGGTCGATCTTGCCGTCCTTATCCAATCGGCCGCGGGCCTTGATAATAAAATCGCCCTGGAGGTTAAGGCCCGTCTCGTCACGCAGATCGTTTACGTGATTTGCAAGGTCGACGATCGGCCGCTTGTTGATATCATCACCGGTCGGAAAAGACCCTGTCGGGTCGATCGATGGATCCGGCGTCGGTTCAGCCTTTGCGACTTCATCAGAATTTGCCTCGCCCGCGCCCGGAACCCGGCCGCCTCCGCGCTTGCGATCGTTATTTGCTACCGCATTTTCCTGTTCCTCGCCATCTTCCTCTATCTCACCGAGGGGCGAATCGGGCAGGTCTCCCCCGGCGATCGGGTTGCGGTTCGGTCGCGGAAGAACGGGACGCGTGTTCATCAGGTCAGGCCCGGGCGGCGGCAGCGGCGAAAGGCCGGGCGAGCCAAAGCTCATCGCGTCGTCGGCCGCCTGCATGGCGGCATACTGTTCCGGGTTCGCGATCTGGAAATACCCTTCCGGATACTGCAGCTGCGGCCCGACATTGCTTACGTCGATCATCGTGATCTCGGCATCGCCGAGGTCAACGCGGTCGTATTCGGCATCGATATAGTCCCGTTCCGTGCCGAAAAGCACCGCTCCGACATATACCGTGTCCAACACCTGGCAGACGCGGCCGACGAACGGGCTCTCACAGCCCTTCATCGTCAGGACGTTCGTCTGTGCGAAAACGACCAGCGCAAGCAGATTTACCGCAGCAGATGCGGCGAGGATCTTATAGATCCGCGGACTCATCTCCCACGTTTTTATCTCGTAATTATCGAACAAGACGTCATCCGACTGTGTAGTCGCAGCGGACGTCTCGGCGTCCGATCTATAAGATCGTTCTTCAAACATAAAACCCCGAATATAATTGCAAAAAAGCCCTCAAAACTCCCTGAAACCTTAGACGCAGGACGCCGCAGATTCGTTGCGGAGTAAATCGCAATTTTAGCATTTAACCCGTCCCAATGGAAGAAATTGCTATTGCCCCGCTCACGCGTTAACATTTCCCTGATGCCGCGAAGAAAGACGCAGAACCGCAGGGAAAAACGGCCTCGCGGCCGCACATCCAAAGAACGAACAGGTAAACGAAATTTTGCACCTGAGAGTTCCCCTGCTCCACGCGAAGCGCCGCAGACCCTTCAGCAGATGAAGGCGGTCGAGCGGCTGTTGTCCGGCATCGGTGTGCCTGAACCGGCTCCGTTTGAGGCTGACGATTTTCAGATCGAGGCGCTGGAGGCGATCGAGCATCAGGATGTGCTCGTAACCGCTCCGACAGGCAGCGGCAAGACGTGGATCGCCCGCGAAGAGATACGACGTTTGCTGGCCGACGGCAAGCGGGCCTGGTATACGACGCCTTTGAAAGCTCTCACAAATTCGAAATATATCGAGTTTTCGAAGGAATTCGGTGCGGAGAATGTCGGGATCTTAACCGGGGACCGGAAAGAGAACTCAGATGCCCCGCTGATCGTCGGCACAACGGAGATCTATCGAAATCAGCTCTTCGATGCCCTTCGGCAAGGCGAGCAGGTGCGGACCGATTTTGTGATCCTGGATGAGGCCCATTATCTGTCGGATGACGAACGCGGCCACGTTTGGGAAGAGGCGATAATTCTTTCGCCGCCCAGGATCAGGCTGCTATTGCTGTCGGCGACGGTCGGCCGCGCGGAGGAATTTGCGGAATGGATCGAATCGGTCCGGGGTACGAAAGTGCGTGTGATCAACCGTGCGGGCTCGCGCCCCGTCGAGTTGCGGGCGGCGTACCTGTCGAGCAATCTGCAGCTTTACCCGCTCGTGGACGCGAACGGCGGCTTTAACCGCGAACTCGAACAATTTGCCCGAAAGCGTTCCGGAGGCGGAAATTATCGCCGGCGGCGGTTTTAAAATTGAAAAGGCCGCGAGCATCCACGCCCGCGGCCCGTTTAATTTTACGGCGACCGCTACTTGATCAAGATCGCCATCAACGCATCTATATCGGCCTGCGGTATCTGGAGATCCATCGACACGTCAGCTTCTGCCTTTGAAAGGGCAAGCCCCTCTATCAACCTGGCATAGAGCTGCTGATCGGCTCGCTTAGACGCTCCCAGTGCCATCTTGCCGAAGGTCTGCAGCACCTCGAGCGTGTCATAGAGCTGAGTCGCACTGTCAACGCCGTCGGTGCGGGCGGTCATGTTCATCGAAAGAACGCCGCCGGCGGCATCCATGCTGCCGAAAGCATACTTGATCGACTCGATGCTTTGCGAAAATTCATCCTGCTCGACCGGAAGCAGGGATGAAAGTCCCGCCGGCGCTTTTCCGGCGAAATTTGCGATCGCAAACGGTTTCTTGTGAAGCAAAGTGATAAGGTCGGTGCTGATCCGCGTCCGTGCCTCGACGGTGCTGCGAACGAGATCGACATCGCCGAAAGCGACTGTGTTGGTGTCGAGTGCGGTTAGGGCGATGTCGCCGGAGACCTTGTCGATCATCTTGGCGAATTTGCCGGGGGCCTTTGTGCCGGTGACGGCACCGCGGCCCGCTGCTACGGCATCTTTTGCGGAAAAGATATAGATCGAACGGCCGGCAAGCGTCTCTTCCTTATATTTGTCCTTGGCGGCGGTGCGAGCGGCCGAGATTATCTGTGATGTGTTGACGGCGCCGCGAGCGATAACAACCGCGTCCGTGGCAAATTTCTTGTCTGCCTTTTGCGTAAAAGTGACGCCGGCGGCCATCAGGTCAAACTGCCTGATGTCGATGCCGGTCTTCGTCCGCATCTCGTCGATCTTGGCGTTGACGTCACCGAGCATCGCTTGTTTTGATGCGAGCAGCATCGGGACGGCCTCGCCGAACATACGTTTGATGTCAACGGTTACGACCGCATCGGCGGCCGGAAGCATCGCGACGAGCTGGTCAGATTTGGCACGTTTTACGGCCGGAGTTTCTGCGGCCGCTGCAGCGGGGAGCAAAGTGAAATTGGAGAGCAGTAAAAAGGCGGTAAAAAAGGCGATAAACCTGTGTTTCATTGGTATTTCCTCACTGCGAAGTTAAAAAGCAGACATCCAAAGATAACAGATGACCCGGGACCCCGAAAGCGTTTGCTGAAAATTTCGAGCTTTTCTGGCAAAATCAAGATTCACCTTATGTTCAAGATCGACATCCACACACATATTCTCCCAAAAGAGATGCCCCGTTGGAAAGATAAATTTGGCTATGGCGGGTTTATCGCGCTTGAGCATAATGAGACCGGGTGTGCCACGATGGTCCGTGACGATGGCCGCAGGTTTCGCGAGATCCAATCGAATTGCTGGGACCCCGCAGCACGAATTTCGGAGATGGATGCCCACGGCGTCGATGTTCAGGTGCTCTCGACCGTGCCGGTGATGTTCACGTACTGGGCGACGGCAAAGGACGGGGCGGTGATCGCACGCTTTCTAAATGACGACATTGCCGAGGCGGCAGCCGCGGACCCGGCCCGTTTCGTGGCGATCGGCACTGTTCCGCTGCAGGAAACCGGCCTTGCCATTCGCGAGCTTGAATATTGTAAAGAGATCGGGCTCGCCGGCGTCCAGATAGGGACTAATGTTAACGGGCTAAACCTGGGCGAGCCGCAGTTCGTCGAATTTTTTCAGGCATGCGAGCGGCTCTCGATGCCGGTCTTTGTCCATCCCTGGGACATGATGGGGCAGGCCGAGATGCAGAAATACTGGCTGCCGTGGCTGGTGGGGATGCCGGCAGAGACATCGAGGGCGATCTGCTCGCTAATATTTTCCGGGACTCTGGAAAAGGTGCCCGATCTGAAGATCTGTTTCGCGCACGGCGGGGGAAGCTTTCCGGCCACGATAGGACGCATCGAACATGGCTTCCATGTTCGCCCCGACCTGTGCGCCGTCGACAATAAGACCGAGCCGCGTGATTATCTGAAACGCATCTATTTCGACTCGCTTGTTCACGATCGGCAAATGCTTGCTTACCTTGTGGGCCTGGCCGGGGCCGAGCATGTCGCCCTGGGGACGGATTATCCGTTCCCGCTCGGCGAACTCGAACCGGGCAAGCTGATCGAGTCATCCGAACTCTCTGACGAGGACAAGCGGATGCTGCTGCATGGCGCCGCTCTCGATTGGCTCGGGCTCGAGATGTCGAATTTCCGATCTGCCTGACGGTTATGACCGCTGCACCTAAACAACCAATGCATCCGCTCGACGCGGAAGACCCGCTTAGCCGGTTTCGCGAGCGTTTTCTTATCCCGCGATCTGACGACGGGACCGAGGTTGTGTATTTCACCGGCAATTCGCTAGGGCTTCAGCCGGTTACCGCCCGGGAATATATCGATCAGGAACTCGAGGATTGGGCACGGCTGGGCGTGGAGGGGCATTTGCACGCGCGGCACCCGTGGCTCCCCTATCACGAATTCGTGGCCGAACCGCTTGCGCGGCTGGTGGGAGCGAAACCGGTCGAGGTCGTCGCGATGAATTCGCTTACGGTCAATCTCCACCTGCTGATGGTCTCGTTTTATCGGCCGACTGCGGAGCGGAACAAGATAGTGATCGAAAAGGGTGCGTTTCCATCGGATCAATACGCTGTCGAATCACAGCTTGCGTTTCACGGGTATTCGCCGGAAGAGCTCATCGAGCTTGAGCCTCGCGAGGGCGAGGCGACGCTACGCACCGAGGACATTCTCGATCTGATAGACCGCGAAGGCCCGTCGATCGCGCTGATCATGCTCGGCGGGGTGAACTATTACACCGGCCAGGCTTTCGACATGGCGGCGATCACAGAGGCGGGGCACCGAAACGGGTGCGTCGTCGGATTCGACCTGGCACACGCGGCAGGGAATTTGGAGCTTCGGCTGCACGATTGGGGTGTCGATTTTGCCGCCTGGTGTTCGTATAAATACTTGAATGCGGGCCCGGGGGCGATCGCCGGGGCCTTTGTCCACGAGCGGCATGCACGCTCATTCGATCTCCCGCGATTTGCCGGGTGGTGGGGACACGACAAAGAGACGCGGTTCTTGATGGGGCCGGACTTCCGCCCGCTCACGGGTGCCGAAGGGTGGCAGCTTTCCAATCCGCCGATCTTTCAGCTCGCCGCGTTGCGTGCCTCGCTCGAGATCTTTGACGAGGCGACGATGCCGGAACTTCGTGCACGTTCGGAAAGACTGACGGCCTATCTCGAAAGCAAGCTCCACGCGATAAAGGACGACCGCATCTCGATCATTACTCCCAGCGACACTGAGCAGCGAGGGTGCCAGCTTTCGATCCGGGTGAAGGATGCGGACCGGTCGCTTTTTGACGCGGTCACGGCCGGCGGTGCCGTTGCAGACTGGCGTGAACCGGATGTGATCCGCGTTGCTCCGGTACCGCTATACAATACTTTCGCCGACGTCGATCGATTTGCCGCGATACTCGCCGACGCACTTGCGCTAAAATAGTTTCACACCCGGTTGTCCTGCATGCAGCCTCAAGGAGGCTCCTATGGCACGAGCGACTATAAACGGCGAGACACGCGACTTTCCCGACGGCATAACTCTGCTCGACGCGGCCCGCATGTGCGGAGCGGACATCCCGACCCTGTGTGATGACGCCCGCCTGAAGCCCGTCGGCGCGTGTCGAATGTGCCTGGTTCATGTCGAGGGCGTCGGCCGCGAGGTCACTAGCTGCATGGCCACGGTCAGCGAAGGGGTGAATGTCGCTACGCACACTCCTGAACTGGAAGAAGCCCGCGAGATGAACCTGCGGATGCTTGCCCGCCACTATCCCGCCGACGCATTTGAAAGCGACCCCGAGAAACCTTTTCACCGCATTGCGAGGAAGTACGGACTGACCGCCGGTGATTTTTCATCGAACGGCCATAACCGGCGCACGGACGATTCGCACACATACATCCGCGTCGATATGTCGCGGTGCATCGATTGCTATAACTGCGTGAGGATCTGTGATGAGGTACAGGGGCAGTTCGTCTGGCAAGTCGCCGGGCGAGGCGAGGTAACCGAGATCGTCCCTGACAACTTTGGCCTATTCGCCGACAGCAGCTGCGTGTCATGCGGCGCGTGCGTCGATGCCTGCCCGAGCGGCGCGCTTGAGGATCGAAGTGTGATCGAACGCGGGAGGCCGGAGGCGTGGGTAAAGACCACGTGCCCATACTGCGGCACCGGATGTGAGATGGACGTCGGCATTCGAGGCGACAAGGTCGTGCAGGTGCGGCCTGCGATGGACGCACCGGTCAACAACGGCCACCTCTGCGTCAAGGGCAGATACGCCTTTGATTTTATCGATGCCGCGGACCGGGTTACGGAACCGATGATCCGTGAGAACGGCGAGTGGCGGCAAGTGAATTGGGACGAGGCGATCAGCTTTACCGCGTCGCGGCTGTCGAAATTTAGCGAGGAGTTTGGCCCGGACAGTATCGCCGTGCTCGGCTCTGCGCGGGCCACGAACGAAGAGAATTACGTTGCTCAAAAATTTGCCCGCGTTGCACTCGGCACGAACAACGTCGATTGCTGTGCACGCGTTTGCCACACACCGACCGCCGCGGCGATGAAGATGATCCTGGGAACCGGGGCGGCGACAAATTCTTTTAATGATATCGAGCTTGCCCGGACGATATTGATCTGCGGCGCGAACCCGACCGAGAATCATCCGATACCCGGTGCCCGCATCAAGCAGGCCGTTCGCCGTGGTGCCCGGCTGATCGTGATAGACCCGCGTCGGACAGAGTTGACGAAGTACGCTGATGTTCATCTTCAGCTCCGGCCCGGCACAAATATCTTGTTGTTCAATGCGTTGATCCACGCGATCATCGACGAGGGACTTGCGGACCTCGAGTTTATCGGCGAACGCGTTGACGGATTTGAGGAGATGAAGGCGTTTGCCGCACAGTATTCACCTGAGGCTGTCGAAAACGAATGCGGCGTTCGTGCGGCCGAAATCCGCCGCGCTGCCCGCATCTATGCCGCAGAAAAGCCGGCGATGTGCTTTCACGGCCTGGGGATGACCGAGCATCTGCAAGGGACGGAAGGCGTGATGCTGATCGTAAACCTGGCGCTTATAACTGGAAACATCGGTAAGCCCGGGACCGGCGTCAACCCGCTTCGAGGGCAGAATAATGTGCAGGGTTCCGCACATATGGGCTGCGACCCGGGCATCCTCACCGGCTCGATCGGCGTCGATGAGGGGCGTCCGCTTTTCGAATCTGTCTGGCAGGCGCCCGTCCCGGCAACAAAAGGCCTTAACCAACTCCAGATGATGGACGCGGCTAAAGACGGGCGTCCCAAGGCACTTTGGGCGATCGGTTATGATGTCTTTCTCTCGAACGCCAATGCAAAGGAAACGGCCCGGTCATTCGAGGGGCTCGAGTTCTGCATCGTCCAGGACTTCTTCTTGAACG
>JAEWBM010000075.1 GCA_023391155.1 Acidobacteriota bacterium | reverse complement strand
CGTTGACGCCGAAGATGATGAAGGGTTTTGCCCAACGCTTATAGCGGAGGACGTCGATGAGGTAATAACAGACGCCGAGCGTGAGCAGCGCGAGGCCGACGGTGTAGACGGCATAGGAACTGGTCCAGAGCGATTTGTTGAGCGGAAACGCGAGGCTCCAGCTCCAGCCGAGTGCGAGCAGAATGGTTCCCCAGAAGAACATTCGGGCTGCCCGCTGCATTGGCGTTTGGCTTTCATCATCGGCCGCATCGCCGTTCGCGATCAGCTTACTTCCGGTGAGCACCCCAATAAGCGTCGAGGCGATCGCGGGAATGGATGAAAGGACGCCCTCCGGGTCGTAAACCTTCCCTCCCCGCCAAATGTGTGCCTCGGTAAGAATGGTGCGGTCGACCCATGCGGCGAGGTTGCAAGCCTTGTCGTTTATCGTCGTGACATCGCAGCCCGGAACGGGCACGAGCATCATCAGAGCCCAATAACCAAGCAGCAATGCGGCGGTAATTATCACCTGGGCCTTCCATCCGAAATTTAGAAAGATGATCGACGCGAAAAGGTAGCAGACGGCAATCCGCTGGAGCACGCCGAAGATCCGCATACCCGCGACGTTATACGGCGTCACCTCCCAGCCTGAGAAATAAAAACCGAAGACGATCACCGCCCAAACGGCAACCAGTGCGGCAACGATCTTGAATTTGCGGAGGTAGAGAAAGAAGAGTGCCGCGACGATCGAGAGAACGGCAAGCCACTTTAACGGCCATGGAATCGCCGTCTCGCCGATGACGAAGAACGGTATAGCAGAGATCGCCCAGCCGCTTCCGAAGATGGCCGCCGAGCGGAATAGGATCTTGCGATATAGTTCCCGCTTTGGCGATTCGGCAAGCCGTTTCGTGAAAGCCACCGGGATCGCGACGCCGACTATGAATAGAAAGAACGGGAAGATGTAATCGGTCGGCGTGATCCCGTGCCACGGGGCATGGCGGAGCGGGCCGTAGATGGCGGACCACGTGCCCGGGTTATTCACCAGGACCATCGCGGCGATGGTCAGCCCGCGAAATGCGTCCAGCGAGAGGATGCGTTCTTGAGGTTTGAATTCCGACATTTAACGGCGGAGTTCCGCTAACCTCTGATAATACAGCAGATTAAGCGCGGCGTCACCAGCCGTTACGTTCGCACGTCCGTGTAATGTGGGCGAGGTGATGCTCGGAGTGCCATGCGTACATGGCCAGCATCGAGCCGAGTTCCCAAACGCCGGATTCGGGGTGATTCAGCTTGCGTTTGAGATCGCTCTCGGACAGAGAGCGAAGCAGCTCTGCCCAACGGGCGTGGACGCCCTCGATGATCGCAAGCGAGGGAGCGACGGGCATGCGGCTATCGGCAAGCTCCGCCCACAGGCCTTCGGCATAGGGGCGGATCGTCGGCGTCTCTTCTGTCAGCGCCAGCTTGAAACGGCAAAGGGCGTTGACGGGGTTGTCGGGGATGTGATGCACGGTCTGCCGCAGCGTCCAACCCTCCGGCCGATAAGGGGTGTCGAGCCTGTCATCCGTCAATCCGCCGGCGGCGGCGTGCAATTTCGCGGGAAGCTCGGCGATCACACGGATGCTTTCAGCCGCCGGGGCGATATTGTCCGGGTCGAAACGGCCGATCGGAAATCGAAGATCTTCACTCATAGTTTTAGGCGATGTACGCATCCTCAAAACGCGTGAACTGTTTCAGGAATGCCATCTTGATAGTATCTGTCGGGCCGTTACGCTGTTTGGCGATGATGATCTCGGCGATGTTCTTGCGGTCTTCGGGAATGTCGTCTTCGCTTTTCGCATAATAATCTTCGCGATAGATAAAGGCGACGACGTCGGCGTCCTGCTCGATACTGCCCGATTCACGAAGGTCGCTCATCATCGGCCGCGGCGGGTTGCGGGCCTCGGGGGCGCGCGATAGCTGTGAAAGTGCGACGACCGGAGCATTGAATTCCTTTGCCAATGCCTTGAGGTCACGGGAGATCTGCGACACCTCCTGCTGGCGATTTTCGTTGCGGCGGGTGCCGCCGCCCATAAGCTGAAGGTAGTCGACGACGACAAGGTCGATGCCGCCCTGCTCGACGGCAAGACGGCGAAGCTTGGCACGCATCTCGAGCACCGAAATCCCCGGAGTGTCGTCGATAAAGAGCTTCGTCTCAGAGAGATCGGCGATGGATTCCGCCAGCCGGCCCCAGTCGTTGTGCGAGAGCATGCCGAGGCGGAGGCTGCGTGCATCGACGGAGGCCTGGGCACTTAGCATACGCATGACTAGCTGCTCTTTCGACATTTCGAGCGAGAAGACGGCAACGATCGCCTTTTCGCGGAGAGCGGCCCGCTGAGCGATGTTAAGACATAAAGCGGTCTTGCCCATCGAGGGGCGGGCGGCGACGATGATCAGATCGCTGGGCTGAAGGCCGGAGGTAATATTGTCGAGATCGCGGTAGCCGGTCGAGAGCCCGGTGAGCGCATGCGAATCGCGCTTGGCAAAATCCTGGATCTTTTGGAAGACATTTTCGGCGATCGGGCGGATCCCCTCAAACCCGTCACGCGCCTTTTGTTCGGCCAGTGCGAAGATCATCTGCTCGGCACGGTCGAGCACGATCTCGGCGTCGTCCTCTTCGTCAAGAGCCTGGCTGGTGATCTCGTTACAGGTGCGGACGAGGTTCCGCATCATCGACTTCGCTCTGACCACCGCGATGTAATCTCCGACGTCGGAAAAGTGCGGCAGCCCGTACGTTAGATTTGCGATCGCAGCGACGCCGCCGATCGACTCAAGCGAGCTGTCCCGGCGAAGCTCTTCGGCGACGAGGATGGGGTCGATCTTTTTCGATGCCTCGAACAGCGATGTCATCGCGCCGAAGATGCGGCGATGGAGCGGCGAGTAAAAATCCTCGGGCTTAAGGTGCTCAACCGCCTGTGTTATCAACGAGTTATCGAGAAGGATCGCTCCGAGGATCGCCCTTTCGGCATCGTCGCTGCTGGGCAGCGGGCGTTCGAGAAATTGTTCGCGTCGGGGTTCAGGAAATGCAGCCATATCGTCAGTTGTCCGTGTGCCGGCGGCCCGGAGGGGCCTCGGATCTGTGGAAAATGGGAGGTGATTTTTGTTGAATTTCGACCTCGCCTGAGGTCTGAAATGTAGTTTCAGATGATACACCCGCGAGGATCTTTTCACAACGCCGAGGATCGGAAATTTTCGGCCCCTTTTCGGTAAAAAATGACATAAAAAAGGCCGCGTTCGTTTAATCTGAACGCGGCCAACAACTTGCGGAAGTCCGGGCCTATTCGCCCGCTTCCGTCTCGGCTTCGGCCGGTGCCGCTGATGCTTCCTCAGCCTCAGCTGCGGGTTCCGGAGCAGTTTCCTTCTTAGCCTTTTTGTCGGCTTTTGCCGGAGCCTCTTCGCCGCCCTCGGCTTTCACCAGGACCGGAATGTCGAGCGTAACCTCGCGGTGAAGCTTGACCGAAACGGTGTATTCACCGGTCTCCTTGATCGCATCCTTCAGAGCGATCCGACGGCGGTCGATCTCATATCCCTTCGCCTGCAAGGCAGCGGCGATATCCATCGATGTAACCGAGCCGAACAGCGTTCCGCCCTCGCCGGCGAGCCGTTCAAAGGTGAGTTCGATATTGCCCATCTGCTCTTTCTGGGCCTCGGCGGTCGAACGCTCTTCAGCGGCACGCTTTAGCAGTGCTTCGCGTTCCTGTTCGATCTGTTTGACGTTGCCCTTGGTGGCGAGCGTAGCCAAGCCCTTCGGGAGCAGGTAGTTGCGGGCGTAACCCGCCTTTACCTTAACTATCTCGCCGCGGCCGCCCAGAGCCTCTATATCTTCACGTAAAAGAATTGTTGTACTTGCCATTATGAAATTCCCTCCGGGGCACTAGTCTGTGACGAACGGCAGCATTGCCATTGTCCGTGCACGCTTGATCGCGGTCGCGATGCGGCGCTGGTCTTTTGCACTGATGCCCGAAATGCGCCGCGGCATTATCTTGCCGCGTTCGGGGATGAACTGCCCCAGATATTCGACATCTTTCCAATCGACATAATCGGGGACGACCTGACGCGGCCGGCGACGCTGATAGCGGCGCGGCATCTTGTCGGCAAAGCCGTCATCCATCTGCATGTCGCGGTCGTTTCTTTCTTCTGTATCTCTTTCAGCCATATATCTTTCGCTTTATGCAAGCGCCTCCTCTGCAGCCTCGGGCGTTTCCTCGGTCTGACGAAATTGTGCCCGGCGTGCGGCCCGCTTTTCGCGCTTGTCGCGGATCTTGTCCGCCTTTTTGCGGTCTTCGTCGACGCGGACCGTGATGTAGCGCATGATAAGGTCGTTGACCCGCATGCGGCGTTCAAGTTCGGCGATCTCCTGTCCGCTTCCCTGTATCTCGAACAGCACGTAGTGGCCGTCGTTCTTTTTGTTGATCGGGTAAGCAAGCGTGCGCATGCCGATATCGTCCATGCGAACAACCGTGCCGCCCTCTTTCTCGATCAGTTTACCGACCGCTTCATTCAGCTTTGTGACCTTATCGGCGGCCGCATCCGGGTCGACGATATACATCACTTCATATACTCGATTTGCCAATTTCTTGTCCTCCTTTCGGCTTTCAAGCTTCGAACCATTCGTCTCGAAGCAAGAAGGTCGCCCTCTTTAAGGGCTGTTACTCGTCCGCGGCGGTATTTTCATTTTCCGCCAGCGGATCTCTATTCCAAGTTCCCATTGCCTTTTGCAGTCCGTCGCGTATTACGTCGGTCACGGCATCGGCACTTCTTTTCAATATCTCTGCGACCGTGTCGGCATCGCCGCGGCCAAAATTCTGCAACACGAAATCCCTCGTATTGCTAACCGGATGATCCGGCATAATGCCGATCCTGAGGCGAATGAACTCGGACGTTCCGGTCCGTTCGATGATCGACCTCAGCCCATTGTGGCCCCCGTGCGAACCGCCGGGCCTGAGCCTTATACGTCCAACCGGCAATGCCAGGTCATCGACGATGACGATCAGCTTTTTCAGGTCGCGTCCCGTCTTGCTCGCCAGACACTGTACCGCCTCGCCGCTAAGGTTCATGAACGTCTGCGGCTTGACCAGCTCGACCGTTTCGCCGTTGATGGCGGCACGGCCCACTAGCGAACGGCACTCGTCACGCTTTACCGGGACACCAAACCTATCCGCCAGCTCATCGACGACCATAAACCCGAGATTATGACGGGTCTTTTCGTATTGCCCGCCGGGGTTGCCGAGTCCGACGATGAGCCAATTGTTGTCAGAGATCTCAGCCATAGTATCCGCCGGGAAAGGGTGCGGGTAAGAACCCCCGCCCTTTCATGTGCGGCACTATTCGCTCTTGTCCTCGCCGCCGGCCTCTTCGCCGCCAGCTTCTTCGCCCGCCTCGCCTTCGGGAGCCTCGCCCTCTTCACCGACGACCTCGGGTTCTGCACCCTCTTCGACCTGCGGTTCGAGCTCAACTTCCTTGACGACGACGATCGAAGCAACGACAGTTTCGGGGGCATCATGGATCTCAATGCCCTCGCCGACCTTGATGTCGGAAACGTGTGCGGCGTGCTCGGTCGTCAGATTGCTGATATCGACCTCGATAAAGTCCGGGGTCTTTGCCGGCTCGCAAAGAACCTTGATCTCACGCATTGCCTGCGAAAGGACCGCACCTTCCTCTTCCAGAGCCTCCGGCTCGCCGACGAGGTGGATCGGGACGGTCATCTCGATCTTTTCACCCCGAGCAAAGCGGCGAAGGTCTGCATGCACCAGCCGGCCGCGGAGCGGGTCGATCTGGCGGTCCTGAAAGATCACGTCGCTCTCGCCTTCACCGGCGATGTCGAGCGAAAAGACGGTATTGACACCCGAATCCGTTCGCAGCACAGCAGCAAGATCTTTAATATCAGCCGCAAGCGACAAATTCTCAGCTCCGCCGCCATAGACCACTACCGGTATCTTGCCGTCGGCACGAAGCCTGCGGTTGACATTCTTCCCGCGCTCCTCGCGTTTTTCAGCCTTTACAACAATTTTATCAGCCATATTTACCTGCCGTTCCGCCGATGTGCGGCGGTCATCAAAACCTAGATGAACAACGACGAAACACTCGTCGCGTCGTGGATGGAATTGATCGCCGAAGCGAGCAATTTACCCACGCTCAAAACTTCTAACCGGCCGCTGTCGACCAAGGGCCGGACGTCATCTCGAAGTGGGATCGTGTTCGTGACGATCACCTTTTTCAAGTATGACGACTCGATATTCTGTACCGCCTTGCCGGAAAGTATCGCGTGAGTAAAGCACGCATAAACTTCATTTGCTCCGGCCTCGTGCAGAGCCGCGGCAACCTTGCAAATGGTGCCGCCGGTGTCGCACATATCGTCGACGATCAGGCAATTCTTGCCCTCGACATCACCGACAACGTTCATCACCTCGGCTTCGTTTGCTCGCTCGCGGCGTTTATCTACCAGTGCGAGGCCGGCATTCAGCCGCTTAGCGTATGCCCGTGCACGTTCGGCACCGCCTGTATCGGGTGCGACCACTATAAGGTTCTCGATCGGGTTCGTCGTGAAATAATCGACGACGATCGGGGCCGCGTAAAGGTGGTCCACCGGAATGTCAAAGAAGCCCTGTATCTGTGACGCGTGCAGATCGACGGTCAATACCCGCTGTGCCCCGGCTCGCGAAATAAGATTCGCCACGAGCTTTGCGGCGATCGGGACCCGCGGCCTGTCTTTCTTGTCCGATCGGGCGTAACCGAAATACGGAATAACGGCCGTCACACGTTCCGCCGATGCCCTGACGAAGGTGTCCTCCATAATGAGGAGCTCCATCAGATTCTGGTCCGTCGGCGGGCAAGTCGGTTGAACGATGAAGACGTCGGTTCCGCGGACGTTCTCCTCGATCTGAAAATTGAACTCGCCGTCCGAGAACCGCTGCGTGCTTGCCTTGCCGAGATCGCAATGCAAATGGCGGCAGATCTCTTGCGCCAGCTCAGGATGCGCATTTCCCGAAAAGACCTTTATATTGCCGGTTACGCTCATAATTTGTGCCGGAGATATAAATCAAGTCCGGCGGAAACAAAAACGGACGACCCTATAAATAGAATCGTCCGCTCCGATTTCCAACACTGGCTGGGGCGGAAGGATTCGAACCTACGCATGCCGGATCCAAAGACCGGTGCCTTACCACTTGGCTACGCCCCAAAGGTGCATTTACAGAAACTGATCGGAAGCGATCCTAAAGCACTTGCGAAAGTGCCTCGCGGTACTGGGCCCGCGAAACGGCCGCTACGGCAAAACTTCGCCAGTTGGACTCATTGCCAAGGGCTTTCAATGCGGTTTGCCGTGTCTCTTCGTTGTCAAAAATTCCAAAAACGCTTGCCCCGCTGCCGCTCAGCCCCGCAACGTAAGCTCCGTAGGAAAGCAATATCTGCTTTGCCAGGGCTATCGAAGGATGCATCGCGAACACCGAGTTTTCAAAGTCGTTCTCTATCAATAAACCGTTTGTCCCGGTGAGCCCCGAGCAAAAACGGTAATTGAGAAGAATACGATTCACGTCTTCCGTTGTCAAGGGCTCCTGACGCAGGCCGCCAAAGGCATCTGCGGTCGAAACGGAGACATCGGGAACCGCGATCACGATGAACTTTGCGTCGATATCGGGGAGCTGTTCGATCTCGGTCCCGCGGCAGGTGCCGAGCGCCGTTCCGCCATAGAGAAAGAACGGCACATCCGAACCTAAACGCTCGGCGAGCGGCTGCAGACCGGGGATCGTAACCGGTAGATCCCACAGTGCCCGAAGCCCGATCAAAGCGATCGCGGCGTTCGAGGACCCTCCGCCCAATCCGCCCGGTGATGGGATGCGCTTTTCCAGCCGAATGCGGGCGCCGGCGTCCACTTTGAATTCCCGGCGAAGGGCTTCGGCGGCACGAATGATAAGGTTATCGCCCGCGGTAGGGATATTCGGGTCGTCGCATTCGAGGGTCAAGCCGTCGGCGGGTGCGAATGTTAGCCGGTCTGCCAGCGAAACGGTTTGGAATACCGTAGCGAGGTCGTGGTAGCCGTCCTCACGCTTCCGGATAACGCGGAGCGCTAAATTTATCTTGGCAAATGACGGCAGTTCGATCGGCTCTGACACACTCTCAGGATAAGAGGACGCGGCCGAAAACAAAAATGGCGGACGCCGCCGGGCGCCCGCCGCTGAAAACGGTAATCGTTGGGGGTTACCGCTCGACGAGGAAAACTTGTGTGAAATAGTAGGTGCCGTCGTCGGTAACTGACACACCGATGGCGGACTCTGTCCATTGTGAGCCGAGAAGATTTTGTCGATGCGAGGGCGACTGCATCCACTTTTCGACTGCAAACATCTCGGGCGAATCGTAGCCGCGAAGATACGCGATATTCTCACCGATCGCACGCCAATTGCTGACACCGAACCGGTCCGCCCGGTCATCGACCATCGAACCGTCCAGCCCGCGGTGGCTAAAGAAGTTGTTTGCCGCCATATTGAGCGAATGCTCGCGGGCGACTTTCGCGACGGTGTCGCTCCACTTTAGCGTCGGTAGGCCGCGTGTGGCACGCTCGACATTCATAAGTTGGAAAGTGGTTCGCTCGATAGAAAACGCCGGCCGGGCCGATGCATTAGCAGAACGCCGCGGCTGCGGGCTCACCGCCCGCCGGGTGCTGCGGACGTTCCGCTGCGCGGAATATTCCGGACCGATGACGTCGACCAGTATCGGCTGTGGCTTGGACGAACGCGACTGTGCGTCTGCGGCGGCCGCAAATAAGAAGAGCGAGAGGAAAAGTAAGACGTAATTTCGCAAGGTTACCTCACTTCGGCAGCGATGCAAGCTCCTAGATAGGGGCCCATCAGCTTTGCGTCCACCGGCCGGAGCCGGCGGTTGCCATTTCGGATAAGGTGTAACGGCACACGGGCCGTTCCGGGCGGCGGATGAACATGGTTCCCGCCCTAATTGATAAAAACGATCAATCTGAACGGTATTCCCGAAACCCGCAGGGCGGGTGATAAGATTCAGTTATTGAATAATCCCGGATCGAAGTTTGGGGGGAGGATCACGGTATGATGACGGCCGCCGTTCTCGCAAAGAGAACCGATACACCGATCTTTACAGTTCGATATTATCCGCGAATCGGGTTGCTGAAACCATCCCGAAATCTGAAGAACGGTTACAAAGTTTATAAGCAGTCCGATAAGGAACGCTTGAGGTTCATTACATCTGCGAAAGAGCTTGGTTTCACGCTCGCCGAGATCGAGGAGATCTTGGACCACGCCGTGCATGGCGAATCGCCGTGCCCGATGGTGCGGGAGATCGTTGAGAAACGGATCGAGGAAAACAGGCGAAAGCTGCAGGAAATGCGGCGGCTGCAGAAGCGGCTGGAGCGGGCGGCGGATGTGTGGAAAACAATGAAAGACTCTGAACCGGACGGTCATTCGGTTTGCCGTTTGATAGAGTCTTTCGCGGATACTGAAGTTAGCGCTTGACTTGACACATACTGACAGGTTGTAGAATCGGTTTCGGAGGGTAATAACGATGAAAGAACACATCGATCCTGTTTGCGGAATGACGGTCGACCCCAAGACCGCTGCGGCAGAAACCGAGTATAAAGGCGAGAAGATATATTTCTGCAATCCGAACTGTAAGGTGAAGTTCGAGGCCGACCCTGAGAAATATTTGGGTGTGGAATCGGCGGGCGGGGGCTGCTGCGGGACCACGCCGGAGGCAAAGACTTCTCCGCCCGTTATGATCGGGATCTCACGGAAGGCGGCGGAGGAACACATTGACCCGGTTTGCGGGATGACGGTCGATCCGGCGACGGCGGCGGGCAGCCATACGCACGAGGGCACCGAGTATCATTTCTGCTCCACGGGGTGCGTCACGAAATTTAAGGCCGATCCCGAAAAATATCTCAACCCGACACCGGCGGAAGACATGCCGCAGGATGTGGAGTACACCTGCCCGATGCATCCCGAGGTCGTCCAGATCGGCCCGGGCTCCTGCCCTATATGCGGCATGGCGCTTGAGCCGAAAGAGATCAGCCTGGACGACCGGCCCGATCCCGAATACATCGACATGAAACGTCGGTTCTGGATATCGGCGGCGTTGACGCTGCCGGTATTTGTCCTGGCGATGGGGGAGATGTTCCCTGCGTTTCATAACATCGTTCCGCCACGCATATCGATCTGGATCCAATTCGCATTGGCTACACCCGTTGTCCTGTGGGGCGGATCGCCGTTTTTTGTGAGGGCATGGCAATCAATTAAGAATGTCAGCCCGAATATGTTCACGTTGATCGCGATCGGTACCGGTGCGGCACTGCTTTACAGCTTTGCAGCGTTGTTCGTACCTGGGATATTTCCCGAGACAATGCGGGACATGCATTCGGGGATCGTGCCCGCGTATTTCGAGGCGGCTGCCGTAATTACAACGCTTGTCCTCTTGGGGCAGGTATTGGAGCTGAGGGCGCGGTCGCAGACGTCGTCGGCGATAAAGGAACTGCTGCGGCTGGCTCCGGAAAACGCTACGGTGGTTAACGAAGACGGCACGGAAGAGGTGGTCGATCTGGGGCATGTGCAGGCGGGGCAGACTCTTCGCGTAAAGGCTAATGAGAAGGTGCCGACGGACGGCGAGATCACTGAAGGTGAGACCTCGATAGACGAATCGATGGTCACCGGCGAGTCGCTGCCGGTCAGCAAGAGCGCGGGAGACGCTGTCATCGGCGGGACGATCAACGGCGGCCGCAGTTTCCTGATGCGGGCCGAAAGGGTAGGCAGCGAGACCTTGCTGGCACAGATCGTCAAGATGGTGGGCGAAGCCCAGCGGAGCCGGGCTCCGATCCAGCGGCTGGCGGATGCGGTGTCGGCGTATTTTGTGCCGGCTGTGATCGTGGTCGCGGTCGTCGCGTTTGGTGTGTGGCTCGCGTTCGGTTCACTTACGTATGCCATTGTGGCGGCGGTGAGTGTTTTGATAATCGCCTGCCCTTGCGCGCTGGGGTTGGCGACTCCGATGTCGATCATGGTGGGCACCGGGCACGGGGCAAAGAACGGCGTGCTGGTGAAAAAGGCCGAGGCGCTGGAGACGCTCGAAAAGATCGATGCGATCGTCGTTGATAAGACCGGCACGCTGACCGAGGGCCGGCCGTCGGTGACCGAGATCGTGCCGCTCAACGGTTTCAACCCGCAGGAGCTTCTGTCGCTTGCAGCGAGTTTGGAGAAGCTTAGCGAACATCCGCTGGCGACGGCGATCGTTGCCGATGCAGAGGAAAAGGGTCTGCAGTTGGAGAAGGCGGGCGATTTCGAATCGACGACGGGCGTCGGCATCGAAGGCACGGTGGGCGGGCGGCACGTCGCCGTCGGAAACCAATCGACCATCGAGGGCGACAAGAATATGGCGGATAACGGGTCGCTGATCAAAGAGGCCGACAGGCTTCGGGCCGTCGGAAACACCGTGATGTTCGTATCGGTGGACGGCAAGCCTTCCGGTTTGATCGGCGTGGCCGATACGATCAAGCCCTCCGCACGGCAGGCGATCGCCGAGCTTCATAAGCGAGGCATCGAGATCGTGATGATGACGGGCGATAACCGCAAGACAGCCGAGGCCGTCGCTCGCGAACTGAACATCGATCAGATCTTTGCCGAAGTGATGCCCGAGGACAAGGCCGCCAAGGTGAAGGAACTGCAAGCCAACGGGCGGCGGGTTGCGATGGCCGGCGACGGGGTCAACGACGCGCCGGCGCTGGCGGCCGCCGATGTCGGGATAGCCTTTGCCAGCGGGACGGACGTCGCCATCGAATCGGCGGATATCACATTGCTAAGGCCGGAACTCGGCGGTATTTTGCGGGCGATCGATCTTAGCCGAGCGACGATGCGCAACATTCGGCAGAATCTATTTTTCGCCTTCATCTATAACATCGTGGGCGTGCCGATAGCGGCGGGCGTGCTGTTCCCGGTCTTCGGCGTTTTGCTATCGCCGATGATCGCCAGTGCGGCGATGACGTTCAGTTCGGTGTCGGTCATCGCCAACGCGTTGCGGCTGCGGAGCGTTAAACTCTAAGAAGATCAGCCACGGATTACACAGATCACACAGATATATTTAGATAGGGGGACCGTGACCCCGAGCCCTTTTAGAAGCTTAGACCTGATATGCAAAAGAAAGCGATCGCGATACATGGCGGGGCGGGGACGATCCTGCGGGCGGAGATGACCGCCGAACTCGAAGCGGAATATCGCGCCGGGCTCGCGGATGCTCTGCGGGCCGGTTGGAGCGTGCTCGAAGGCGGCGGGAGTGCCCTTGATTCGGCGGAGGCCGCGGTCGCGTCGCTCGAGGATTTTCTGCTCTTCAACGCCGGCCGCGGCTCGGTCTTCACTGCCGAGGGGCGGAACGAGATGGACGCGGCGCTTATGGACGGCAGCCGTTTGCGGGCCGGGGCCGTCGCCTTTGTAAAGAATGTCCGCAACCCGATACGCTTGGCGAGGGCGGTGATGGAGCGGACCGAGCACGTCCTTTTGGCGGGTGACGGGGCGAACCAGTTCGCGGCCGAGATCGGGGCGGAGATGGCCGACGATGAATATTTCTTTACCCAACACCGTTGGGATCAGCTTCAGGAGGCACTCGCGGCGGGCAAGGTGATGTTGGATCACGCCGCCGAACCGTCGGCCATTTCGAGATCCTTAGGCACTGTTGGTGCGGTGGCGTGCGACGGCGAAGGCCGCTTGGCCGCGGCCACTTCGACGGGCGGGATGACGAACAAGCGTTTTGGCCGCGTCGGCGATTCCGCGTTGATCGGCGCCGGCACCTATGCGGACGACGTTTGCGCGGTGTCGTGCACCGGCCACGGCGAATTTTTTATCCTCGCCGCGACGGCGTATGACGTTTCGGCGCGGATGCGTTACAGAGAGTTGCCGTTGGAGGATGCCGCGCTCGCTGCCGTCGAGCGTCTCACCCAGATCGGCGGTGAAGGCGGGCTCATCGCCGTCGACCGCCACGGAAACATCTCTACTCCTTTTAATTCCGACGGTATGTACCGAGCATTCATTTCCGATGGCGCAGAGCCGCTGATCGAGATCTACCGCTAACTAAGGACTGAGAGAAAAAGCAACCGGCCGATAAGCTTCTCAGTTCTCATCTCTCATTTTTCAATTCTCATTTTTCGCCTCGCTCTCGCGTTGCTGTTCCTCGAGCATTGCGTCGCGGATCTCCTGGACATATTTGATATCGTCGGGGACGCGGTCGGCGAGGGTTACGACCAGTTCGCCTTTGCGGCCGTTTTTCACGGCGTGCTGGATAGCGTCGCGGCTGTCGGGAATGACGCGGACCTGGGCCGACGGGTTGGCTCGGCGAATGCCCTCCTGCAGCAGCTCGATCATATTCTCCGTGGTCCGACCGCGGAGGTAATTGCCCCGGCGGATGACGATGCGGTCGAAATTCTCGCCCGCTATCACGCCCATCTCGACGATGTCCTCGTCGCGGCGGTCGCCCGTGCCATTTACGACGACGGTACGGTATTTATTGGGCAGCTTATTGATAAAGCTGACCAGGCCGCGGAAGCCGGCGGGATTGTGTGCGTAGTCCATCAGCACCGTAACGTGGCCGGCCTCGACGAAGTTGAGGCGTCCCGGCGTCTGTGCCGTCCCGGCGTTAAACGTCGTCAGACCGACGCGGATATCCTCGATCTTGATGCCATGCACAAAGCAGGCAAGCGTCGCGGCCAGGACGTTCTGGATCATGAATTCCGCACGGCCGCCGTAGGTCAGCGGGATGTTGACGGCGCGTTCGATGCGGACCTTCCACTTCCCTTTCAGTATCGTGATGTAGCCGTTCTCATACACGCACGAGATACGGCCACGCTCCGCCCGCCGGAGGATATTCGGGTTGTTCTCGTCCATCGAAAAGCAAACCACCTTGCCGTCGACGAGGTCGCGCATGCGATAGACATGCGGGTCCTCGGCATTGAGCACCGCATAACCCCGACGGTGCACCGCCCGTGGGACGACGGATTTCACTCGCGCGAGATCCTCGAGAGTGTCGACATCTTTTAGGCCGAGGTGGTCTTCGGTGATGTTCATCACGACGCCGATGTCGCAGTGATCAAACCCGAGCCCCGAGCGGATGATGCCGCCGCGCGCCGTTTCGAGAACGGCAACATCGACCGTGGGATCTTTTAGGACGAGCTGCGCGCTAACGGGCCCGGTGTTGTCGCCGTGTGCGATCTGCTGGTTGCCGATATAGGTGCCGTCAGTGGTGGTAAAACCGACCGTGCGGCCGCTGCCCTTCAATATATGAGCGATCAGACGCGTCGTCGTGGTCTTACCGTTGGTTCCGGTGATGGAAAATATCGGTATGCGGCTTTCGGTGGTACCCGGGAAAAGCATGTCGAGCACGTGTTCGGCGACGTTGCGGCCGATGCCCTCGCTTGGCGAAAGGTGCATGCGAAATCCGGGAGCCGCGTTGACCTCGATTATGCCCCCGCCGTTCTCGTGCAGCGGCTGGCTGACATTGGGCGCGATAATATCGACGCCCGCAACGTCCAGGCCGATGATGCGGGCGATGCGTTCAAAGAGAAACACGTTCTCGGGATGGACCTCATCCGTTCGGTCGATGGCGGTTCCGCCCGTCGAGATATTCGCCGTCGTCTTGAGCAGCAGCCGCTCGCCTTCGGGGAGTACGCTGTCGAGGCCATATCCGGCCGCCCGGATCAGCCGCTGCGTCTGGCCGTCGATCTCGATAAGCGTGAGGACGTTCTCGTGGCCATACCCTCGACGCGGATCGGCATTCGTCTGTTCGATAAGCTCTTCGATCGAGCGTTTGCCGTCGCCGATGACGTGTGCCGGAATGCGCTCGGCCACGGCGATCAGGCGATTGTTGACAACAAGAGCTCGGAAATCCGAGCCGACGAGCATTTTCTCCACGATCACCCATCGGGAATATTCCTGCGCCTTGGCAAAGGCCGTTAAGGCATTTTCGAGGTCGTCGACGCCGACGGTCGCGCCCTTGCCGTGATTGCCGTCAAGCGGCTTTATGACTACAGGGTAGCCGACGCGTTCGAGGGTGGATTCAAGCTCCTCAACATCACGAATGCGGTAGCCCTTCGGCACCGGCACGCCCATATCACCGAGCAGCGTCTTTGTTGCGTGTTTATTGCCGGCTAGATCGACGGCGATCATGTTTGTGTTTGCCGTCGTCGTGGCCTGGATCCGCTTTTGGTGAACGCCATAGCCGAGCTGGACGAGCGAGTGCTCGTTAAGGCGGATGTACGGAATATTTCGTGAGACGGCCTCCTCGACCAGGGCCCCGGTCGAAGGGCCAAAACGGACCTCCTCGCGGATCTCACGCATACGCTGGACGTCCGCGGCAAGCTGTTCCTTTATCTCCTCGGTGGCACGGGTGCCGGCAAGGTCCTCGAAAAGCTGGACGGATGCACGGGCAGCAAAGCGGCCGACCTCTTCCTCAATGTAGCTGAAGACGACGTTGTAGAGACCGCTAGTCTTCGTCTCGCGAGTACGGCCATAGCCGGTGTCCATACCTGCAAGGGTCTGCAGCTCCAGAGCGAAATGCTCGATCGCGTGCCCTGCCCACGTCCCTTCCTGTACCCGACGCAAAAAGCCGCCCTCTTCCTGATAGCTGCAGCCGTGTGTCAGCAGCGAGGGCATTACCTCGTTCATCCGGCCATAAAAGCCCTCGATCTTGTCGGTCGGGCGCTGTTCATAATCGCCGATGTCGAGGCGCATTATGATCAGCTTTTTCCAATAGCCGCTCCAATAGTTAGGCCCGCGAAGGGTCCGGATCTCGAGAATTTCCATATAAGAATATTGCCCCGCGTCGACGCGGGCAGGCGCACGGAGCGCCGAATGTTGAGAAAACAGTATGCAGATTTTCTCAAATTCAGCGTTCGGTGCAAGTCGTGGAGTGGATTAAATGTCAGGCAGCAGGAATTCCTGAGGCGGCTGGAGCGGGTGGCGCTCAAGATAATCGTAGATGAGCCCGTCGCGAAGCACGTGGAGTTGGATGCCGCAAACGCTGAATGCCTCGTGCGAGCTGACCTCTGCGATCTCGTTATAGCTGATGGCCGAGCCGTCAACGATGGTCGTGGCCCCCTGGCCGTAGACCTCTAGTATGCCCTCCCCGTCGAGGATGATCGCTGTGTTCTCATCAATACCGATGCCAAGGTTGTAAGGGTTGTAAGAGACGGCCGTGATCAGGCGGCTGATGCGGCCGCGTTCGGTAAAATGCTGGTCTATTATGATGTTCTTGAGAAAGCCTAGCCCCGGCGAAAGGCGGACGGAATCTTTCTGCGGATGAGGAGTTGATTCGCCGCGGACGATCATCGAGGTGCTCATCGCAGCTGCGCCGGCACTTGTCCCGGCAAGCACTATACCTGTGCCTCGCACCATCTTGCGAAGCTTTGCGGCGAATTTGGTCCCGCCGAGAATAGAGACAAGCCGCATCTGATCGCCGCCGGTCATAAAGACTCCGGTGACGCCGTCGAGCAACTCGTCCGGGTCGGCCTGAAACACATCCTGCCGAGAGG